>JBLMXA010000871.1:0-4632 GCA_050257515.1 Acidobacteriota bacterium
CGGCGAGCTCGTCGACGCGGCGGTGAACATGGTCAAGCTGTCGGGCCGCGAGGTCGCGAGCGTGTCGGATGTGAAGGCGCTGCTGTGGCCCAGCGGCGGAGGCAACTTCTGATGCCGACGATGAGAGAGAGAGTCGCCGAGCTCGAGGCCAAGCGCGCGCACGCGCGCGAGATGGGCGGCGAGGCGAAGGTCGGCAAGCACCACGACAAGGGCAAGCTGACCGCGCGCGAGCGGCTCGCGCTGCTGTTCGACGGCGGCCAGTTCGTCGAGATCGGCATCCACGGCACCGAGATGGGGCCCGGCGCGCAGTTCGTGCCCGCCGATGCGGTCGTGTGCGGCTGGGGCAAGGTCGACGGCCGCAACGTCGCCGCCGCCGCGTACGACTTCACGGTCAAGGGCGGCTCGATCGGATGGACCGGCGAGACCAAGGTCACGCGCATGCGCGAGCTCGCGCTGCGCAACCGCATCCCGATGGTGTGGCTGATCGACTCCGCAGGCGCGCGCATCGATCCGAAGCCGAACAGCGATCCGGATCAGGTGTCGCTGTTCGCCGGCAGCGGGCATCTGTTCCGCGAGCAGGTCGTGATGAGCGGCGTCGTGCCGCAGGTCGCCGCGATGGTCGGCCCCGGCGCCGCCGGCACCGCGTACATCCCCGGCCTCGCCGACTTCGTGCCGATGGTCGCGGGGCGCAGCTCGATGGCGCTCGGCGGGCCCGCGCTCGTCAAGGCGATGACGAACCAGGACATCACCGAGCAGGAGCTCGGCGGCTCGCGCATCCACTGCGAGGTGTCGGGCTGCGGCGACGTCGAGGTCGAGACCGACGAGCAGTGCATCGCGATCACGCGCCGCTACCTGTCGTACATGCCGTCGCACGGCGGCGAGAAGCCGCCGATCACCGAGTGCACCGATCCGATCGATCGCGCCGACGACGCGCTGCTCGACATCGTCCCCGACAACCCGAAGAAGACGTACGACATGTACGAGGTGATCAAGCGGCTCGTCGATCGCGGCGAGATCCTCGACATCAAGCCCCGGTGGGCGCGGCCGATGATCACGTGCCTGGCGCGCCTCGGCGGCCGGCCGTGCGGCATCGTCGCGAACAACCCGAAGCAAGCCGGCGGCATCCTCGACGCCGACGCCGCCGACAAGGCGGCGCACTTCATCCAGATCTGCGACGCGTTCAACATCCCGCTCGTGTTCCTGATGGACGTGCCCGGGTTCTGGGTCGGCAAGGACCACGAGCACGGCGGCATCATCCGCCACGGCGCGAAGATGCTGCACGCGATGGCATCGGCGACCGTGCCGAAGCTGACCGTCGTCACCCGCAAGGGCTACGGCGCGGGCTACTACGTGATGGCCGGCCGCGCGTTCGAGCCCGACCTGTTCGTCGCGTGGCCGGGCGCCGAGATCAGCGTGATGGGCGCCGAGGGCATGCTGTCGATCGCCGGCGGCAAGCTGTTCGCCGGCAACGAGCCGCCGCCCGACGTCAAGAAGCAGATCGCGGCGATGATCCAGAAGAACATCGACATCTACAAGGTCGCGGGCTGGGGCCTCGTCGACGACGTGATCGATCCGCGCGAGACGCGCAAGCTGCTCTGTCTCGGCATCGAGATGAGCTGGAACCGCACCGTCGAGAGACCCGCGCGCAAGCACGGGATCATGCCGGTCTAGAAAGGCAGCCACATGTACGGGTTCACCGAAGAGCAGGAGATGGTCCGAAAGCTCGTGCGGCGCTGGACGGCGTCCAAGCTCGAGCCCAAGGTCGAGGCGCTCGAGGCGGGCGAGCCGCCGTACGAGCTGATGCGCGACTTCGCCAACACGTTCGGGATCCCGGATCTCGCGCGCAAGGCGTTCGCCAAGCTCGAGGCGCACGCGAAGGACGGCACGCCGTCACCGCGCGGCGGCGGACTCGGCGCCGCCGATCCGGCGCTCGCCGCGATCGTGTCGATCGAGCTGTCGCGCGTGTCGCCGGGGTTCGCGCTCGCGTTCGGCGCGTCGGCGGGCCTCGCCGGCGGCGCGATCATGGGCAAGGGCACGCTCGAGCAGAAGAAGCGGTGGGGGCTGCCGATCCTGACGTGGGAGAAGATCGGCGGGTGGGGCATGACCGAGCCGGGCGCCGGCTCCGACGCGTTCCGCTCGATGCGCACGGTCGCGGTGCCCAAGGACGGCGGCTACGTGCTGAACGGGCAGAAGACGTTCATCACGAACGCGCAGTACGACGACACGCTCGTCATCTACTCCAAGATCGAACGCGGCGACGGCACGCCGCTCGCCGACCGGCCGATCCAGCCGTTCGTGCTCGAGCGCGGCGATGCGGGCCTCGCGACCAGCAAGCCGATGCGCAAGATGGGCATGCACGCGTCGCCGACCGGCGAGGTGTTCCTCGCCGACTGCTTCGTGCCCGCGGACCGGCTGCTCGGCGGCCGCGAGAAGGACGCGGTCGGCCACGACAGCGGCAAGGACGTGTTCCACTCCGAGCGCACCGGGCTGCCGATGATGGCGGTCGGCATGATCGAGCGCTGCCTCGAGATCGCGCTCGACTACTCGAAGCAGCGCGTGACGTGGGGCAAGCCGATCAGCGAGTACCAGCTCGTGCAGGAGAAGCTCGCGAAGATGTTCGTGCACCTCGAGAACTGCCGGAACCTGATGTTCAAGCAGCTCGCGCTCACCGCGGCCGGCAAGACGATGACCGCGGCCGAGGCGAGCGCCGCGAAGCTGTACTGCGCGCGCGCGTGCAGCGACGTCGCGATGGAGGCCGTGCAGGTGCTCGGCGGCAACGGCTACATGCAGGAGTACAAGGTCGAGATGTTCGCACGCGACGCGAAGCTGCTGCAGATCGGCGGCGGCACCGACGAGATCCAGATCCTGAACATCGCGCGCAACCTGCTAGCATGACGGCGTGCGCGCCACCGTTCTCGTCATGCTCGCCGCCTGCAAGGCGGGCGCGCCCGGAGTCGTCGACCTGACGCGCTCCCTCGAGCCGGTCCAGCGCGAGCTCGACGCGCACGCCGGCGAGGCGAGGTTCCTGACGCTGCTGTCGCCGACGTGAGGCGCGTGCCGCAGCGGGGCCCGGGCGGTCCACGACGACATCCTGCCGCGCCGAGAGCTCCACGCGATCGTCGCGTGGATCCCGAAGCTGCCCGACGACGCGCGGCCCGAGCGCGACGCATCGCTGCCGCTGCCGCAGTTCTGGGACGGCGGCCAGCTGCTCGGCAAGGAGGTCGCGCGCTCGGTCGGCGCCGACGGCTGGGTCGCGTGGGACATCTACCTGTTCTATCCGCCGGGCGCGCGGTGGGACGACCACCTGCCCGCGCCGGCGATCGCGCTCGCGCAGGTCCGCGGCGTGGTCGTCGCGACGAAGGGCGTGCTGCCGGCCGCGGGCGACGGGTCGCAGCTGCCGGCGCGGCTGCGCGACTCGGTCGACGTCGTCGGCGACCAGGATCACTTCGGCGAGCTGCTGGCACGCGCCGCCGACGTGTTCGCTCAGCGCGCGAGCGCCGCGACCACGATCTCGCCCGTGCCGCCGGCGACGAGGTAGCTCGTGCCCGCCGGCAGGCTGGCGGTGACCTCGCCCTGCCCGCCCGCGATGCACGCGGACTCGGCGGGCGCGCCGGCGAGCACGTGGATCGCGGCGTCGCCGGCGTGGGTGAACGCGTAGGCGTCGATCGTCGCGGGCGACGCGAGCTGCAGCTGGTAGACGATCTGGCGCGCGCCGCCGGCCGGCGGACACGCGGCGAACGCGAACGCGGGATCGCCGTCGCGCGAGTCGGCGAGGTCGGCGAGCGGCAGGCTCGCGAGCACCGGATCGCTCGCACGGCCGCTGCCCACGCGCGACGGCGCGCTCGCATCGCTGGCGGTGCCGGCGAGCGCGGCGCGGACGCGGTCGAGCTGCTCGAGCTCGATCAGGTTGCGGACGTCGAAGCCGTACTGGAGGTCGGCCGGCTGGAAGTCGCACGGGCCATCCGGCGCGACCGACGGGTGGATGCCGTCGCCGCCGATGCCCTCGTTCGGCAGCGGGACGAGCTCGCGGTAGAGATCGACGAGCGGCACCTGGCGGCCCTGCGCGATCGCGCGCACGACGAGATCGAACACCGCGACGCGCGCGTCGGTCGTCGGATCGCTGTGGATCGGCGGCATCGTCGACAGCGCGGGCACGACGCCGTCGCCGATCAGCCGGTCGACGACGGTCCACAGGTCGGTGCCGAACGCGGAGAGCGGGCGCGCGTAGCGGTTGTCGTTCGTGCCGATCAGCACGAGCGCGACGCGCGGCGCGATCGCGGCGACCTCGGCGTCGACCGGCGCGGGCGAGCCGGCGAGCAGGTCCGCGGCGGTCCAGCCACCGTACGCGGCCTGGCTCGTGCGCGCGTACGGCGACGTGCCGCCGGCGTTGCCCTGCAGGTAGTAGTCGAGCGTCGGCGCGAGCGCGGTGTGCGCCGCGAGGTCGTACGCGCCGCTCGCGAAGCAGGTCGCGAACTCCGGCATCGCCGTGATCGAATCGCCGACCTTCGCGAACACGTCGTCGTGCGCGCCGCGGCCCTGCGCGGCGATCGCGAGCAGGCGCTGGACGACCCCGGACGTGATCGGCGAGTGACGGCGATCGAACGTGTAGAGCACGATGCCGGTCGCCGGCGT
>JBLMXA010000872.1:0-5701 GCA_050257515.1 Acidobacteriota bacterium
CCGAGACCCGCGAGCTCGGCGACCGCGAGTACCGAGCGCGGCCGCTCGGGCAGCCCGAGGAGTGGCAGATGAGCAACAGCGCGTTCTTCACGGCGTTCGTCGTGATCGCCGCGGTGCTCGCCGTGCTCGCGCTCGCCCTGCGCTAGATCGATGCAACTTTCGGTGGGGTACGATCGTCTACTACGGACATGCGATGGATCGCGCTGGTGGTGGTCTGCCTCGTGGCAGCCGCCGGCGCGCGCGCGGATGACTGGGGACCCCACCGCGACCCGTTCGATCCGGCCGTCGTCCGCCGCTACAAGGCGATCCTCGCGCGCGATCCGCACGACGATGGCGCCCTGCGCCGGCTCGTAGCGCTCTACCAGCGCTACCGCACGGTCGCCACGCTCGAGACCGAGTACCGCACGCAGCTGGCCGGCGGCGACGACTGGGCGACGCTCGTCGTGCTCGCCCGGCTGCCGAGGCCGGCGCGCGCCGACTCGCTCGCGCTGTGGAAGCGCGCGGTCGCCGCGAGGCCCGACGACGCGCTCGGCTGGCTCGCGGTCGGCGATGCCTCGGCGACCGACGGCGCGGGCGCGCGCGACGCGTACCTGCGCGCGGCGAAGCTCGTCACCACGCCGGCCAGGAAGAAGCTCGCGCTGACGAAGCTCGTCACGGCGGCACGCGTGCTCGGCGATCACGCGACGGTCGACGCCGCGTACGGCGAGCTGATCGCGCTCGCGCCGAAGGACGGCCAGCTGTGGCTCGATCGCGGCGACGCGCAGGTCGCCGCGAAGCGCTACGCGGCCGCGCTCGCGAGCTTCGAGGCGGCCGAGCCGCTGTTCGCGACCGATCCCGAGCGCCGGCTGACCGCGATGACGAGCCACGCCGCCGCGCTCGACGCGCTCGGCCGCACCGACGAGGCGCTCGCCGAGTACGAGCACACGCTCGATCGCGCGCCGGCCGGGTACTACCTGCGCCAGGAGCTCGTCGCGCGGCTCGTCAACAGCGAGCGCCGGCGCGGCCAGCTCGCCGACGCGATCGCGCGGCTCGAGAAGCGCTGGCCGGAGCGCGCACGGGGCTACTTCGAGTGGTCGACGCTCGCCGATCTCTACGCCGAGACGCACGACGACGAGCGCGCGCTCGCCGCGTACAAGCGCGCGGTCGCCAGAGCGCCGACCGAGGTGACCGCGCAGCGCAAGCTGATCGCGCTGCTCGACAAGCTGCACCCCGAGCAGGCGCTCGCGCAGCACGAGGCCGCGGCGCGGCTCGCGCCCGGCGACGCCGACCTCCAGCTCGCGCTCGCGAAGCGCTACCACCCCGATCGCGACGACAAGGCGTTCGCCGTGCTCGCGGCGCTCGCGCGGCGGATGAGCGGCAACGTCGGCGTGCGCAGCGCGATCGCCGCGCTCTACGAGCAGTGGGAGCACACCGACCGCGCGATCGGCGAGTACGAGGCGATCGCCGCGCTCGAGCCGAACGATCCGGATCACGCGGTCGTGCTCGGCGAGGCGTACTGGCGCATCAACGATCAGGGTCGCGCGCGCGCGGCGTGGCAGCGGCTCGACAAGATCGGCACGGCGACGGCGCTGTTCCGCCACGGCGACGTGCTCGCGCTGCACGAGGCCTGGCAGGAGGCCTCCGACGCGTACACGCGGTCGCTCGCGCTCGACGGCGCGAACGGCGACGCGTGGTACGGCCGCGCGCGCTGCCGCGAGGCGCTCGGCAACATCGAGCTCGCGATCGACGACGCGCGCCGCGCGGTCGCGCTCACCAGCCGCGCGACGCAAGATGACGGGCTGCGCAACCGCGCGCTGCTCGTGCGGCTGCTCGGCCGCCGCTACGCCGCCGGCAAGCACGACGAGCTCGTCACCGCGCTCGCGAGCTGGCGGTTCGCGTTCGATCGCGACGACGCCGCGGCGGGCTACCTGCTCGCCGCGCATCACGCGCGGCTCGGCAGCCACCAGCTCCACGACGTGCTCGTCAAGCTCCACCAGCTCGTGCCCGCGGACGACTCGCTGACGATGGAGCTCGCGCGGTCGTTCGAGCACCGCCACGACTACGCGCGCGCGAAGCAGGAGCTCGCCGAGATCGCGAAGCGCAGGCCGGCACGCGCCGAGGAGATCGCCGGCCTGATCGCACAGGTCGACAAGGATCGCGAGCGCGCCGAGCTCGAGATGCGCTGGGAGGAGGAGGGCCGGTCGCCGTCGTCGAGCACGGCCCACCCCGATCTCGTCGGGCGCGATCATCGCTTCGGCATGCGGCTCGAGCTCGGCGGCGACGTGCACGGCGCGTCGGCCGCGCAGCTCGGCATCGGCGTCTACCGCACGAACCGCATCGCGCCCGGCGTCGCGATGAACCTGCGCCTCGACTGGACCAAGCGCGACAGCACGATGGGCGAGGGCGATGCGTTCGGCCTCGGCATCGACGTCGCGGCGCGCGTGTACGACGCGCGCAAGTACGAGCTCTCGGTGATCGCCGGGCCGCGATTCGAGCTCCGCTACGGCTACACGAACCCGCGCACGAACTACGACCTCGCCGCGGTCGGCGGCGATCTCGAGCTGCAGCTGCTGCCGCGCGCGCTGCCCGCGGCGATCGGCGTGCGTCTCGATCAGGCGCTCACCGATGGCAGCGCCACCGCGCTGCTCGTCGAGCTCGGATACGAGATCCGGTGATGCGCGCCGCCGCCATCCTCGCGCTCGTCGCGCTCGCCCCTCCGGTGCGCGCACAGCCGGCGCCGTGTCCCGCGTGCGCGCGCGGCGACGCGCTCGTCGATCACTACGCGCTGCAGCCGCTGCGGCCGATCGCGGGCGAGCTCGCGCGGGTGCCGCTGTCGGATCCGGTGACCGCCGAGCAGTACGCGCGGCTCGTCGCGCTGCGCGAGCGCACGCCCGCGCTCGTCCGCGTCGGCGCGCTCGACGATGCCGACCTCGCCGCCGTCGCGTCGGCGCTGTGCCGCACGGACTCCGGGGCGTGCGTCGATGCGACCACGCACACGCTGCGCTGCCTCGCCGATCGCTGCACGGTGGCGCTGCCTCCCGTCGCCGATCCGGCGCGCATCGACATCGCCGAGGTGCCGGCCGCGTGCCACCAGTACTCGCGGCCGAAGTCGTCGTCGCCGGTCGGCGTCGGCTTCGACTGGGCCACCGGCTGGCAGCGCAGCCGGTACCCGTCGGACAGCGGCGCGTGGTCGTTCGGCATCGAGGGCCGCTACCGCGTCGGCCGCGTGCTCGGCGCCGTCGCGCGGGTCGATCGCATCGCCGGCCGCGACGAGGCGACCGACGCGAACGGCGACGGCAAGGACGACGTCGAGACCGGCACGATCACGCGGCTCGCGGCACTCGCCGGCCCGACGCTCGTGCTCGACAACACGCGCTACGAGGACACGACGCGGTTTCTGCGCGTCGACCTGCTCGGCGGCTACCTGTCGACGCGGTCGCCCGGCGCGGAGAGCGGACCCGCGGCCGGCGTCGATCTCGCGTACCAGCTCGGCAGCCTGCGCTTCGGGTTTCGCGCGGTGCAGGGCTTCTCCGACGCCCGCGGCGCGACGATGGTGCTCGCGCACGTCGGCGTCGTCTCCGGTAGCAGGCCGCTCTATCGCGACGTCACCGACTGCGGCGCGACCGCGAGCGGGCGCTCGACCCGCCTGGCGATCGGCATGGACTTCCCGCTCGGCGGCTACGGCCTGTCGTCCGAGCTCGGCTACCTCGCGCCGAGCCTCGGGTTCCAGGCGCTGTGGCACCTCACGCGCAAGCTCGACGCGCTCGCGCAGGCCGATCTCCTCTACTACCCGAACATCAACCGCGATCGCGTGCTCCACCAGGCGCTGCTCGCCGGCGTGCGCATCGTGCCCGAGCATCACCACTCGACCGGGTTCTCGCCGATCATCGCGGCCGGCTACACCCACGGCGCCGGCTTCACGCCGACGTCGGCGGGCTCGGGGCCGATCGTCGATCTCGCGCTCGGCTGGGGCGGCGAGAGCGCGGATGGCGCGGGCTACTTTCGCCTGCACGCGCGCGCCGGCATCGGCCCCGACAACCTGGACTACCGTGCGATCTTCATCTCCGGTGGGTTCGAGGTCCGCCTCGATCCGCACGCGTGGCGCGATCGCGACTAGCGCCTAGCGCGTCGAGCCCGTGCGCTGCTCGTTCAGGATCAGATCCTCGACCTCGTGCATCTTCGCCGCCGCGGCGGCGTTGTCGGGCTCCGCCGAGACCACCGTCTGCAGCTCGGCGGCCGCCTCGGCGAGGCTGCCCGCCGCGAGCGCCTGATCGGCGAGCTGCTGGTACTTGGTCGCGATCGCGTGCAGCCGGTCGCGCACGCCGGCATTGCCGGGATCGAGCGCGCGCGCCGCGAGCAGGTGCGCGAGCGCGTCGTCTCCGCTGTTGGCGACGAAGCGGCCGTCGGCGATCCGCTGGTCGGCCTTCGCGAGCTCCGCGGCGACCTGCGCCGCGACGTTCGAGCCCGATCCGGCGGAGCTTCCGGCGGCCGCCGGCGGGTCGTGGCGCTGCGGGTGCCAGGCGAGCACGGCGGCGGCGCCGGCGAGCGGTGCGAGGGCGACGAGCGCGACGATCCACCAGCGCCGGCGGCGCGGCGCCGGCGCCTGGACACCGACGGTCGCGTCCGCGTGCACGGGCGTGGGTGCGGGCACCGCGAGCGTGCGCTGGATCTTGAGCAGCCGCTCGGCGACGTCGTCGAGGTCGCGCGGGCGACCCGCCGGATCCAGCGACGTGCACTGCACGATCACGGCCTCGAGCGCGTGCGGGATCGTGTGCGGCAGGCCCGCGATCTGACCCGGCAGCACGCCGGGCTTGGGCAGCTCGCCGGTCACCAGCTCGTGGAACATCACGCCGAACGAGAAGATGTCGGCGCGATGATCGACGGCGGCGCCGCTGCGGTGCTCGGGCGCCATGTAGCGCGGCGTGCCGAAGATCGACGTCTCCGCCGCGACGGGCTCGTCGGTGCTGCCGACGAGCTTCGCGACCCCGAAGTCGACGAGCTTGACGAAGTCGGCGCGACCGTCGCGCTGGATCAGGATCACGTTGTGCGGCTTGACGTCGCGGTGGACGATCCCGGCGCGGTGCACCGCGGCGAGCGCCTGCGCGAGCTGGGTCATGATCGCGAGCGAGCGCGGCAGCTCGAGCATGCCGCCGAGCGAGACCAGCTCGGCGAGGCTGACGCCCTCGAGCAGCTCCATGACGTAGTAGTTGTCGGCGCCCGGCTGCTCGACGAAGTCGGTGACCTCGATGATGTTCTGGTGCGCGATCTTGTTGACCGATCGCGCCTCGCCGAAGAACCGCGCCAGCGCCCGCGGATCGCTCGTGTACTCGGGGCGCAGCACCTTGATCGCGACGCGGCGGCCGAGCCGCGTGTGGGTCGCGAGGTAGACGATGCCCATGCCACCTTCACCGAGGACATCCTCGATGCGATACGAGCCGAGGATCGTCCCCGGAGCGTAGGTCGCCGACAACGCCGGTATCGTAGCGTGATACGCTCGTCGCGTGGTGAGGTGCGCTCTCGCTCTGAGCGTGGCGCTGGCGTACTTGCCTGCCTGCAGCGGGCGCGATTCGCAGCCGGCAGCCCCGCCTCGACCCGAGGCGGGCAGTGCCGTGGCCACCGTACACGTCGAGGAAGCGCTCGCGAAGATCGTCGCGACGTGCGCCGATGCGACCGGCACCGTCGAGGCGCGCCGTCAGGGCGAGCCGCGGTGGGGCGCGATCAG
>JBLMXA010000873.1:0-4822 GCA_050257515.1 Acidobacteriota bacterium
ACGAACGAGGAGCTGCAGAGCACGAACGAGGAGCTGCAGAGCACGAACGAGGAGCTGACCACGTCGAAGGAGGAGATGCAGTCGCTCAACGAGGAGCTGCAGACCGTCAACCACGAGCTACAGTCGAAAGTGGACGAGCTGTCGCGGTCGAACAACGACATGAAGAACCTTCTCAACAGCACCGACATCGCGACGCTGTTCCTCGATGCGGACCTGCGCGTGCGCAGGTTCACGACCGCGACCGCGAAGATCATCAAGCTGATCCCGGCCGACATCGGCCGGCTCGTCACCGATCTCGCGTCCGATCTCGATTATCCCGAGCTCGCCGACGACGCGCGCGAGGTGCTGCGCACGTTGATCTACAAGGAGCACCAGGCGACGACACGCGACGGCCGCGCGTTCGCGGTGCGCATCATGCCGTACCGCACGCTCGAGAACGTGATCGACGGCGTCGTGATCACGTTCACCGATGCGACCGCCGTGCGCTTGCTCGAGCTCGCGGCACGCGAGCAGGCGCACGAGCTGCGGCAGATGGCGGAGTCGCTGCCGACGCTCGTGTGGGGTGCGCGCAGCGACGGCGCGTTCGACTACGTCAGCCCGCAATGGGTCGCCTACACCGGCGTCGCCGAGGCCGACCAGCTGCGCTGGGGCTGGCTCGAGCAGCTGCACGCGGAAGATCGCGAGCACGTCCGCGAGGTGTGGCGCGCCGCGGTGCGCACGGGCTCGCCGTTCGCGAGCGAGTTCCGGATTCGCGGGAGCGATGGCTCGTATCGCTGGTTCATCACGCGCGCGCAGCCGATCCGCGATACGAACGGCACGATCATGAAGTGGTACGGCACCAGCAGCGACATCGAGGTGCTCAAGCACGCGGAGGATCGCCTCGCGTCGGTGCTGGCGAACATCGCCGAGGGCTTCCTCGAGCTCGACCGCGACCTCGCGATCACGGCGGTGAATCCGGCGGCCGAACGGATCGTCGGCCGGCCGGCGCGCGAGCTCGTCGGCGCGAAGCTGTTCGACGCGGTGCCCGCCGCGCGAGCCGTCGAGCAGCGCATCCGTCAGGCGCCGAACGAGGGCGAGCTCGAGCTCGCCGGCCAGCGGATCACCGCGCGCATCCAGCCCGCGGGCGATCGCGGCTACCGGATGTTCCTGCAGGAGCCGTGATGGCGGCAAGACGCTCCACGCTGCGCAAGCCGGCCAAGCGCAAGGCATCCGCCACGGCCAGGCTCGAGCACGAGCTCGAGGTCCATCAGGTCGAGCTCGAGCTCCAGAACGAGGAGTTGCGCACGGCGCGCACCGCGACCGAGACGGCGCTCGCTCGCTACACCGAGGTGTTCGACTTCGCGCCGATCGGCTACGTCGCGCTCGACGCGAAGGGCGCGATCCAGGAGATCAACCATGCCGCGTGCGAGCTGCTCGGCCACGAGCGCGGCTTGCTGTCGCGCAAGCGGTTCGGTGCGTTCGTGGTGGCGCCGTGCATGCGCGCGTTCGAGGCGCTGCTGCTCGCCGCGCGCACCACCGGCACCGCGCGCGCCGACGTCGAGCTGGCGCACGGCGAGCAGAAGGTGCCGGTCCGGATCAGCGCGACCGCGCTCCGGCGCGAGCCGCTGACGTTCTTGCTCGCCTGCGAGGACATCTCGGGGCAGAGGGCCAAGGAGGCCGAGCTCGCGCGCACCGCGCTCGCGCTCGAGATGGCGAACCGCCGCAAGGACGAGTTCCTCGCGATGCTCTCGCACGAGCTGCGCAACCCGCTGTCGCCGATCCGCACGAGCATCGAGATCATGCGGCTCGCGCCGCCGGATTCACCCGCGGCGCACGACGCGCTCGCGATCGTCGATCGGTCGACGACGCACCTGACCCGCCTGGTCGATGATCTGCTCGACGTCACGCGGATCACGCGCGGCGCGATCGAGCTCCAGCGCGAGCCGGTCGAGCTCGGTGCGCTCGTCCGGCAGTCGGTCGCCGACCACGCCGCGCGCTTCGCGCAGCTCGGGATCGCGCTGTCGACGCGCATCGATCGCGAACCGCTGTGGGTCGACGGCGATCCGGCGCGGCTCGTCCAGATCCTCAGCAACCTGCTCGGCAACGCCGAGAAGTTCACGCTGCCCGGAGGGCGCGTGCTCGTGATCGCCGAGCGCGCGCGCGAAGGCATCATCGTGCGCGTGCGCGACACCGGCATCGGCATCGTGCGCGAGCTGATCGATCAGGTGTTCGAGCCGTTCGTGCAGGCGCCGCAGCCGCTCGACCGCGGGCGCGGCGGGCTAGGCCTGGGCCTGGCGATGGTGCGCTCGCTCGTCACCTTGCACGGCGGTCACGCCGCGATCCGCAGCGCGGGCCTCGGCCGCGGCACGGAGGCCAGCTTCGTGCTGCCCGAGATTCCCGCGACGAAGCGAGTCGCCGCGCCGGCCGCGGCCACGGCGACCTCGTGCCGCGTGCTGATCATCGAGGACAAGCCCGACACCGTCGAGGCGCTGGCACGCGGCCTCCAGCTCAGGGGGCACGTCGTCGAGACCGCGACCGATGGCATCGCGGGGATCGCCGCCGCGACGCGGTTCCATCCCGACGTGATCCTGTGCGACGTCGGCCTGCCGCATCTGGACGGCTACGGCGTCGCCCGTCGCCTGCGCGCGAGCGGCGCCTACCTCGTCGCGCTCACCGGCTACGCGAGGTCAGAGGACGTCGAGCGGGCCGTCGCGGCCGGGTTCTCGTGTCACCTCGCCAAGCCCGCGGGCCTCGACCAGATCGAGCGGATCATCGCCCGCGCCCCGCGGCGCGCGCCCTCGACCTAGCTAGAGTCCTGCGGCGTCGAGCTCGGCCAGCCAGTCGCCGTGCAGCAGGATCTGCCGGATGCAGTCCGCTGACCCGACGCGCGAGCGCCGCGGCCTCCTCGAGCGCGCGAGCCGTACGCGGCGGCGGCGGTGCGGAACAGCACGTCGGCCGCTGGCCGGTGGCCGTTGTCGCGCGGCCCGCGCACGACCTCGAGCGCAGCACCTCGATGCCACCGGCCGACGCGCCGATCGCGACGATGTCGTGGTTCATGGTCAAAGCCGGGATCGATCGCAAGCGAAGCCAACCGTGCGCCGACGTCGCGGCGGTGCTAGCGTGCGCACGTGCGACCTGTCGTGATTCCTCTGCTCGAGCGCCTCGGCCGCCGCGAGCTGCGCCGCCGTGGGGTCGCGAGCCGCCGCGTGCGCACGCCGCACGCGGAGCTCCATGCGTACGACGCAGCCGGTACGGGCAGCTCGCCGCCGATCGTGCTGCTCCACGGCATCGCGGCCTCGGCGACGAGCTTCGGGCCGGTGCTCGGCATGCTGCGCGAGAGCTCCGAGCGCGTGCTCGCGATCGACTACCCGGGCCACGGGTTCTCGCGCGACGCCGAGGCGAAGCTGTCGTTCGACGTGCTGTTCGGCGAGGTCGCGCACGCGCTCGACGTGCTGCTCGACCGGCCGGCGCTGCTCGTCGGCAACTCGCTCGGCGGCGCGGTCGCGCTGACCTACGCGCTGCGCCGGCCCGAGCGCGTGCGCGGGCTCGTGCTGGTGTCGCCGGCCGGCGCGCGCGCCTCCGATGACGAGTGGGCGCAGATCCGTGCGAGCTTCGACCTGCGCACGCGCGCCGAGGCTCGCGCGTTCATCGCGCGCCTCTATCACCGAGCGCCGCGGCTCGCGCCGTTGATCGCGGGCGAGCTCCCGAGGCTGATGCAGCGGCGCGCGATCCGCGAGCTGCTCGAGACCGCGAGCAACGATCATGTCCCGACTCCCGAGCAGCTCGCGTCGCTGCGGCCGCCGATCCTGCTGGTGTGGGGGAAGTCGGAGAAGATCCTCCCCGGCACGCTGCTCGACTACTTCACCCGGCATCTGCCGCGGCACACGGTCGTCGAGCAGCCCGAGGATTTCGCGCATTGTCCGCACTTCGAGGCGCCGCGCGAGGTCGCCCGGCGCATCGCGGAGTTCGCGCAGGCGATCTGACGGTTATCGACGGGGTATCCCGGGCTCGAAAAGCTTTTCGCGTTCGTGCGGATCCACTAAGTAACAGTGGAGTGCGTCGCGTCGCGGACAGGTTCGTGTGCAGTGTGCCGGTCGAGGTCGTCGTCGGCGGCGCGCGCTACCGCGCGGCGATCGACGACGTGTCGCGCGGCGGGCTGTTCGTGCGGATCGCCGAGCCGCTCGCCGCCGGCACCGAGCTGCGCGTCGTCATGCCGCACGACGGCCGCATCGTCACCGCGACGGGCGTCGTCGCGCACCGGCTCGCGGAGCCCGACGCGCGCGCGCTCGGTCGCGAGGCCGGCGTCGGCGTCGCGCTGAACGCGCCGGAGTCCGCGATGGACGAGCTGTTCGCGCTCGCGGTCGAGCGGCTGATCCGATCGTGCCGCGCGGCGGCGCCGCTCGGGCTGCACGCGGTCGTCGCCGATCCGAGCCGTGCGGTCGCCGAGCGCGCGGCGGCGGCGCTCGCGGAGGCGGGTTTCGCGGTCGCGACGGCGACGAGCGGGCGCGAGGCACTCGCGGTGTGCCTGCGCCGCACGCCCGACGTCGTGATCGCCGAGCGCGCGCTGCCGGTGCTCGACGGCTTCCGGTTGATCGATCTGCTCGCGCGCGTGCCGGCGGCGTGCGGCGTGCCGGTCGTGATCGTGTCGCAGTACGCCGAGGATCTCGAGGAGGCCTTCGCGCGCGGCGCGCGTGACTTCCTCGCCAAGCCGTTCTCGCCGCGCGAGCTGGTCGCGCGCGTGCGCCGGCTCGCGCAGCACGAGCGGCCGGCGTTGCGCGGTGCGCTCGCGGTGATGCCGCTGTCCGCGCTGCTCGCGCTGTTCGAGCTCGAGCGCACGACCGGC
>JBLMXA010000874.1:0-3301 GCA_050257515.1 Acidobacteriota bacterium
GCTCGGCATCGGCTCGGGGACCGGCACGGGAGCGGGCGCGGGCCTGGCCGGCGCGATCTCGACGATCCGCAGCGCGAACCGGTCGGCGAGCTCGACGAGGCGGGCGAGGCAGCCGGCGGGCAGCGGGCCGCCCTCGACCGCGATGCGCGCGTCGCTGTCGCGGAAGAAGCCGGGCGCCTCGGCGAGCCGGGCCTCGAGCGCGGCGAGGATCGCGTCCGTGCCCGCGCGCGCGGCGACGGTCATCTGCAATCCCTTCGCGGTGCCGCGTAACAGCGCGGCAGGTCCCGCGAATTCGGGTTCGATGCTGGCCAGCGCGAGGTTCGACGAGTCCATGGGGGCCCCATCAAAGGCCTAAGCCAGTCCGTGCGATCGGGGCAACTTTTCGGGTGTCACCTTTGCGTGCGTCGTGACCACCATGGGTCGATGCGAGACGATGCCGAGCTGGTCGCCTGCAGCCGCCGCCGCGACGCCGGGGCGTTCGGCGAGCTGGTCGAGCGCCACCAGCGGCTCGTGTTCGGGGTCGCGCTCGCGCGCTGCCAGGACCCGGCGCTCGCCGAGGATGTCGCGCAGGAGGCGTTCGTCGTCGCCTGGCGCGACCTCGACCGGCTGCGCGAGGGCGATCGCGTCGGCACGTGGGTCGCCGGCATCGCGCGCAACCTCGCGGCGAGCGCGGTGCGCGCCCGCGCGCGGCGGCCAGAGCCCGTGCTCGACCTGCCGGCCGTGCCGACGCCCGAGGACGAGGCGCTCCAGCGCGAGGATCGCGACCTGCTCCGCCGCGCGCTCGCCGCGGTGCCCGCGTCGTTTCGCGAGGTGCTCGTGCTGTACTACCTGGAGAACGAGTCGATCGCGCGGATCGCCGCCGCGCTCGCGATCTCCGAAGATCTGGTCAAGCAACGGCTGTCGCGCGGACGACGCGCGCTCCGCGACAGCATCGCCACGCGCGTCGAGACCGCGCTGTCGCGCGCCCGCATCCGCCCCAGCTTCCGCGCCGGCGTGCTCGCCGCGTGCGCGGCGGCGGGTGGGGCGCGCGAAGCCTCGGCGGCCAGCGTCGCCGGAAAGGGACTGCTCGTCATGTCGGCCACCAAGATCGCGATCATCGCCACCACCGTTGCCGTCGCCGGCGGCGGACTCTGGCTCGCCACCCGCGCGCGCGCCGAGGATTCGCCGCGCCCGGCGCCGGCCGGCACGCTCGCCGCGCCCGCGGCGGCCGCGCCCGCGGCGGCAGCGGCGGCTCCGTCGCTGCACGTCCGCAAGCTCGCGAACGCGAGCGAGCGCACCGCGCTGCTCGCGCAGATCCGCGAGCACCACGCGAGCTCGTCCGCCGCGGCATCGTCACCGCCGACGACCTCGCGCCCGCATCCGACGCTGCCGGACGACGGCGATCTCGACCGCGAGTACATCCGCAGCGCGGTGCACGAGCTGCTCCCCCTGCTCCAGGAGTGCTACGAGCACGCGCTCGAGCGCGATCCGCAGCTCGCCGGCAGCGTGGTCGTCAACTTCACGATCGAGGGCGAGCCCGGCGTCGGCGGCGTCGTCAGCGACAGCGCGATCGACGACCGCAGCACGCTGACCGATCCCGACATGCGCGAGTGCATGCAGCAGACGATGTACGCGCTCGAGATCGATCCGCCGGCGAACGGCGGCACGGTGCAGGTCACCTACCCGTTCGTGTTCAAGACCGCGCCCTAGCGCGCTGCGCCGCTACCGCGCGGTGACGGTTTCGCGATACGCTGGACACAGCATGGCCCGTCGACGCGATGAGATCGGGAGTGTCCCGACCGTGTCGGCCGAGGCGACGGCTCCGACGATCAGCTCCGGTGCGGTGGGCAAGACGGTCAGCGCCGATGCGGTGGGCAAGACGGTCAGCGCCGATGCGGTCGGCGAGACCGTCGCGTCGGTGACGTCGTCGCCCGCGCTGCTGCGCCGCGGCACCACGCTCGGCCGCTACGTCGTGCTCGAGAAGCTCGGCGGTGGCGGCATGGGGGTGGTCTACACCGCGTACGATCCAGAGCTCGATCGTCGGATCGCGATCAAGCTGCTGCGCCCGGGCTCGAGCGGCCCGTCGGCCGACGCGCGCACGCGGCTCTTGCGCGAGGCGCAAGCGCTCGCGCGGCTGTCGCACCCGAACGTGATCGCGGTGCACGATGTCGGCGTCATCGGCGAGCAGGTGTTCGTCGCGATGGAGTACGTCGATGGCGTCACGCTGCACGCGTGGACGCGCCGCGAGCCGCACACGTGGCGCGCGCTCGTCGACGCGTACCTGCAGGCCGGCCGCGGACTCGAGGCGGCGCACGCGGTCGGGATCGTGCATCGCGACTTCAAGCCCGAGAACGTGCTCGTCGGCAACGATCGCCGCGTGCGCGTCCTCGACTTCGGCCTCGCCCGCGAGGACGAGAACGCGAGCCGGCCCGATCCCGCGATGAAGGTCGAGCACGCCGAGACCGTCGCGCGCTCGCAGCCCGGGCTGTCCACCCCGCTGACGAGCGCGGGCGAATTCCTGGGCACACCCGCGTACAGCTCGCCCGAGCAGCTGCAAGGCGATCCCGCCGACGCGCGCAGCGATCAGTTCAGCTTCTGCGTGTCGCTGTACGAGGCGCTGTACGGCGAGCGGCCGTTTGCGGGATCGACGTTCGGCGAGCTCGTCACGAGCGTGCTCGACGGCAAGATCAGCGCACCGCCCGCGCGCAGCCGAGTTCCCGGCCGCCTGCGCGAGGTCCTGCTGCGCGGCCTCCGCGGCAAGCCCGACGAGCGCTACCCGTCGATGACCGAGCTGCTCGCGGCGCTCGCGCACGATCCGGCGGTGAAGCGCCGGCGCGGGCTCGCCGCGACCGGCGTGCTCGCGCTCGCGGGGGTCGCCGCGTACGGCGTGTGGGGCCGCACGCGTGCGACGACCGCGACCTGCACCGGCGCCGCGAGCAAGCTGGCCGGCATCTGGGATGATCCGGTGCGCGCGCAGGTGTCGCGAGCGTTCGTCGCGACAGGCAAGGCGTTCGCGCCCGGCGCCTTCGAGGGCGTCGCACATCTGCTCGATGACTACGCGCAGCACTGGACCGCGATGGCGACCGACGCGTGCGAGGCGACGCACGTGCGCGGGGATCAATCCGAGGAGCTGCTCGACTTGCGCGAGTTCTGCCTCGGGAAGCGGCGCGACGCGCTGCAGGCGATCACGCGACTGCTCGAGCACCCGGACGCGAAGATCGTGCAGAACGCGGCCGCGATGGCGCTGCAGCTGCCCTCGCTCGAGGACTGCGCCGACACCGCCCAGCTGCGCGCGGTCGTCAAGCCGCCGAAGGCCCCCGCG
>JBLMXA010000875.1:0-8320 GCA_050257515.1 Acidobacteriota bacterium
GCGGCGGAACGCTCGCTCGCGCGCCAGCTGGCCGGTAAGCTTCGGCCACCAGAGCTGGAGCGGCTCCACGTCGAGCGCGCGCAGCACGTGGTCGACGATGGCGAGCACCGCGTCGCGGGGCGGCTCGCCGTCGCAGAAGGCGTAGCTCACGACGTGCATGGACCGCGGCTGGCCGACGTCGCGCGGGCGCCACCTGAGACCCGCACGACACCGTCGACGACCGCCGCGTCGAGCGCGCGGTCGGTCGCCCGGCGCGCGAGCGCCATCGCGGCGCGGCCGGCGTCGAGGCGGTTCGGGCCGGAGCGGGGCAGGCCGTCGACGACGAGCGTGACCATGCCATCGCGGCGCGCCGGCACGGCCAGCCGGCGGCGCCAGGGCGAGCGCGAGGCGATGTGATGGAACAGCACGCGGCGGCCAGGCGGCACGCCGTGGAGGCCGGGGCGATCGAGGATGCCGCCGTCCCAGTACGGGCGGCGGGCGATCCACACCGGGTGGAACAGGCCGGGGACCGCGCACGAGGCGCGGATCGCGAGCGGCAGATCGCCGGCGTCGACGACGTGCGTGCGGCGGCCGAGGATGTCGAACACGCTGATCGCGGCGGGGACGCGGCAGCCGTGGAACGTCGTGACCGGCAGCAGGCGGCGCAGCAGCGCGTCGAACTTGCCGCCGGCGAGCAGGCCGAGGCCGGGCGCGGGATCCCAGAAGTCGTCGCGCGAGAGCTTGCCGAGCACGCCGGCGAGCTCGTCGGCCTCGACGCCGGCGGCCCACGCGCCGCCGACGAGCGCGCCCGCGCTCGAGCCCGCGACCGCCGACGGGCGATGGCCGCGCGCGACCAGCGCGCCGAGCAGGCCGGTGTGCGCGAAGAACGAGAAGAAGCCGCTCGACATCACGAGCGTGAACGGTCCGTCGTCGAGCCAGCGGGCGAGCGTCATCGTCGTCAGCCGACCGCCTTCTTCACGAGCGCGACGATCCGCGCCTCCGCGGCGGCGGTCCACTCCTTGACCGCGAAGTCGGTCGGCCACATCGCGCCGTCGTCGAGGTGGGCCTTGTCGCTGAAGCCGAGCGTCGCGTAGCGCGTCTTGAACTTCGCCGCGTCGCGGAAGAAGCACACGACCTTGCCGTCACGGGCGTAGGCCGGCATGCCGTACCACAGCTTCGGCGACAGCTCCGGGGCGGTGGCGCGCACGACCGCGTGCACGCGCTCCGCGAGCGCGCGATCGGGCGGCTTCATCGCCTTGATCTTCGCGACCACGGCGGCCTCGCCTTCGCCCGCGCCCTTCGCCTCGCGCGCGCGCTCGCGCATCGCGGCGCGCTCCTGCTTCGTGAACCGCTCCGCGGGTTTGTTCGCGGGTTTGCGCTCAGCCATGGCGCGCCTGGATCATCTTCCAGCCGTTGCCGGATGGATCGCGAAAGCTCGCGTCGACGCTGCCGTAGCGCTCGACGGGCTCCTGGGTGAACTCGACGCCGCGGCCGCGCATCCGGTCGTAGGCGGCGCGGCAGTCGCTGACGAGCAGCACGAGCGGCGGCATCGCGCCCTTCGCGACGAGCTCGCGCAGCGTCTGTGCCGTCGCCGCGTCGATCATCGGCGACTCGGGCGCGAACAGCCCGAGCTGGAACGACGGCTGCTCCGGGTGCTGCACCGTCAGCCACCGGTAGTTGCCGTTGCGCGCGTCGGTGTGGACGCGAAAGCCGAGCTTGTCGACGTAGAACGCGAGCGCCTCGTCCTGATCACGCACGTACAGACCGACCATGTCGATGCCTTGGCTCATGGGACCTCCGTTGCTTCGAAGCGTTGGTACCACCCGCCTCGCGGCGTCGCTTCTCCGAAACTGCGATCGTGAGATCGGGCCGGTGGGCGGCGGCGACGTAGCAGGCCGGCACGAGCTCGAGCGCGTGGGGGGCGGCCTTCTCGCGCGCGCGGAAGTCGCCCGGGGTCTGGCCGGTGACGTCGCGGAACGTCCGCCCGAACGTGCCGAGGCTCTTCCAGCCGGTCTGGAACGCGATGTCGGTGATCGGCAGCTCGGTGTCGCGCAACAGCGCGGTCGCCCGCTCGATGCGGCGCGTGAGCAGGTAGCGGTGCGGCGGCACGCCGAACGCGTCCTTGAACGAGCGCGCGAAGTGAGCCTGGGACACGCCGCTCACGCGCGCGAGCCGGCGGACCGGCCACTCCTCGTCCGACGCGGCGTCCATGCGGTCCTTCGCGCGCAGCAGGCGGCGCAGCAGCTCGGGATCCTGGGCCACGGCGGGCTCGCAGCATACAACGAGCGCTCGCGGTCAGGGCCGCACGAGCCTCGGCATCTTCGTCGTCGGCTTCTCGAGGCCGAGCTGGGTGACCGCCTTGCGCAGGCCCTCGCTGCCGAGCGGGCGCCGCAGCACGTGCGCGATGTTCAGCGTGCCGCGCAGCTCGTCGGCGACCTCGCCGAGCGCGATCAGCGAGCCGAACCAGCCGCGATCGCGGATCGCGTGGACGCCGAGCACGTCGCTCGCCGACATCGCGTCGAGATCGGCGACCAGCAGCTGCGCGCGCGGCGGCGGATCCTGGATCAGGGCGCGCACGATGTCGCGCGCGGTGCGGGCGACCTGCACGATCACGTGCTCGCCGGCGAGCTCCTCCTCGATCCACCTCATCGTGCGAGGATCGGGCGCGAACACGAGCACCCGCGTGGTGTCCATCGCGGGCGGTCGCTGCAACGGGCGTGCTCGCGCGCGCTGCCTGGATTCCCGTAGTTCGCGCGCCGCAGCCGTCGCGAAACCGCTCGGCTCGGCGGGGGTGTCGCGAGCCCGCACGGCACCGGCGTCGGCGCGGTGCACACATCGCACTACCGGCGAGGCTCGCCGGGATCGCGCGGCAGCAGCAGGGCGAGCGAGCTGTCGTTCATGTCGATGCCGAGCGCGCGCGCGAGCGGGCGGATGCGCGGCGGCATGCGCAGCACGGCGTCGATGCGGCTCGAGATCGCGTGATCGAGCGAGCCGAGCTGCTCGCCGAACAGCAGGACGCGGCGGATCTGCGGGTGGTCGGCCGCGAGCTGCTCGACGAGCGCGCGCAGCGGCTCGCCGGGGAGGCTGCTCGCGAGCAGCACGGCGGAGAGCTCCGCGGCCGGATCCGCGAGCGCGGTGCGTGCCTCGTCGAGCGTCGCGCAGGCCCGCGCGATGCGGCCGAGCCGCAGGATGTCGCGCTCGAGCGCCGCGCGCGTCTCGGCATCGTCGTGGCACACGAGCACCGCCGCCGCGGTCCCCGCGCGCTGGCGGAGCTTGCCGATCGCGTGCGCGATCGCCGCGGCGACCGCCGGCGCCACGCGGCGAAACTCGAGCGCGCTCTGCGACCGCTGCGGCTCGGTGCGCAGCACGATCGCGTCGAGCGTCACGTCGAGGCCATCGACGTCGAACGCGACCGACACGAGCTCGCCCTCGACGAGCCGCGTCGCGCCGACCAGCCGCATGCCCTTGCCGGACAGATCGCGGATCGCGAAGTCCGCGGGCTCGCGTCCGAGCCGGGTCACCGTGGCGATGCCGGCCGGGTGCGCGCGGGGGTCGTCGCGCCGCTCGTCGCGATCCATCACCACGAGCCTACACGGCGCCGAACGTCTCGTCGAACAGGTCGCGCATCGCCCGCCACGACCGCTCGTGCGTCGGCCGGTGGTACTTGAGCGCGGCCATGTTGCGGCGATCTGCCTCGGGGTTCGCGAAGCCGTGGACCGCGTTGCCGAACACGTACAGCCGCCAGTCGACCTTCGCCGCCCGCATCTCCTGCTCGAACGCGAGCCGCTCGGTGGGCTGGATCAGC
Organism: Acidobacteriota bacterium; assembly: GCA_050257515.1. Lineage (GTDB taxonomy): Bacteria > Myxococcota_A > Polyangia > Haliangiales > Haliangiaceae > JABFXX01. The sequence continues at coordinate 3,785 of JBLMXA010000875.1, forward strand.
GGATCGTCGGCGCCGATGCACACGAGCACCTTGCCCTGGATGTGCTGCGCGTCCTCGGGCCGCGTCGTCGCGAGCCCGGAGTGGAAGCCGACCGTGCACGCGACGTCGGCGCCGCTGCGCGCGAGCTCGAGCACCGCGGTGCCGCCGTAGCAGTAGCCGATCGCGGCGATCCGCGAGGCGTCGGTCTCCGCCTGCTCGACGAGCACGCCGAGCGCCGCGCGCGTGATGCCGCGGATGAGCGACGGATCGGCGCGCAGCACCGCGAGGCGCGCGAGCATCGCGTCCATCGGCTCGATCAGCCTGCCGTCGCCGTGGTAGTCGAGGGCGAACGCGGCGTAGCCGAGCCGGGCGAGCTCGCGCGCGCGGTCGCGGTTGAGCTCGCCGAGGCCGCCGCCCTCGGGTGCGATCAGGACGCCCGGGCGCTTGCCGGCGCGCTCCCGATCGACGGCGTAGAACCCGATGTAGCGCTGCCCGCCGACGGTGTACTCGATGTTCTGCGTGTCCATCCGCGCAGCCTAACCCGTTGCACCGCGATCACCGCGGCGACGAGCAGCCAGATCGCGATCGCCTGCGCGACCGCCACCACCATCAGCGCGCGGCCGGTCACCGCGGGCTGCGCTACGAACAACCCCGCCGTGAGGCTTGCGTGCATGAGCATCGCGAGCGGCAGGCTTTGCGTGCGCTCGTACACCCACACCATCAAGATCCGGAACCCGGTGAGCGAGACGATCGCGCAGCCGAGATCGATCGGGAGGTAGCCGACGGTGTCGAAGGCACGCTCGCCGAGCAGCTTCGGCACGACGTGCCACAGCCCCCACAGGCTGCCGACGATCAGGCCGGTGCCGAGCGCGCCGCGGCGGCGCAGCAGCGCGGGCACCGCGAGGCCCGTCCAGCCGAGCTCCTCGAACACGCCCGCCGACAGCCCGACGACGAAGCCGCGCGCCAGCGCCCCGGCCGGATCGTCGGTGGTGACGATCGCGGGCAGGTACGCACGCGAGAACCCCGACAGCACCAGGCTGACGGCGACGTAGTAGACCGGCGCGGTCAGCAGCGCGACGAGGTACCAGCGCGGGCCGACGCGCAGGCGCGCGAGGTGCGAGCCGAGGTCGCGCCAGCCGCGCACCGCCGCCGTGACGACGATTCCGGCGGCGCTCGGGCCGAGCAGCAGCGCGGGCACCCACACGAGGCTGTCGAACACGTCCTTGCTCGCGAGCAGGTGTGTCGGCCCGACGACCGCGGCGATGCCGCCCCACGAGATCGCGAACGCGAGGACGAAGTAGCTCGCGACAGGATGACGCCGCAGCATGCACGCGGCGCGTTGCATCGCACGTGCCCGGGAGATCCGCGCAACGCCTGCGCTGGCGTGGTGGATGCACGCGACCGCTCGCATGAAGCGCAAGGGACACACCCGGCCGTTCGGCACGCCGGGCAGCATCGCCGAGGTCGCCTACCGCAAGCTCGGTGGCGTCGACCAGTGGGTCGCGATCCGCGGCGCGAGCATCGACAACCCGCCGCTCGTGCTGCTCCACGGCGGGCCCGGGCTCGGCGAGACCGCGTTCTTCCGCCACTACAACGCGCCGCTCGAGCAGCACTTCACGGTCGTCTACTGGGACCAGCGCGGCGCGAGCAAGTCGTACGAGCCCGCGCTGCCGCGCGAGTCGCTGACGATCGAGCAGTTCGTCGCCGATCTCGGCGAGCTGGTCGACTGGGTGCGCGCGCGCACCGGCCAGCCGAGGGTGGTGCTGTTCGGGCACTCGTGGGGCTCGGTGCTCGGGGTGCTGTACGCGTCGCGGTTCCCCGACAAGGTCTCCGCGTACGTCGGCAGCGGGCAGATCGGCAGCTGGGCGGCCGGCGAGGACGCGTCGTACGCGTACGCGCTCGCCGAGGCGCGCCGCCAGCACGCCCGCGCGATCGAGAAGAAGCTCGTCGCGATCGGGCCGCCGCCGCACGACACCAAGCGCCTGCTCGTCGAGCGCACCTGCGTCGCGCAGCTCGACGGCCGCATGCTGCGCATGCTGTGGGACACCGCGCGCGCCGTCGTCGCCGAGCCCGAGGCATCGCTGCTCGATCTGCGCAGCACGCTGCGCGGGTTCCGGTTCACGCTCGACGCGCTGTGGGCCGAGTGCATGACGATCGACCTGCGCGAGCGCGCGCCCGCGCTGCGCGTGCCGGTGTTCTTCTTCCTCGGCCGCAAGGACCATTGGGTCCCGCCGGAGACCAGCGTCGCCTACTTCGACGTGCTGACCGCCCCGTCGAAGCAGCTCGTGTGGTTCGAACAGTCCGGGCACGAGCCGTTCGTCGACGAGGCGGCCAAGTTCAACGCGGAGATGATCGAGCGCGTGCTGCCGGTCGTGACGACCGGCGCGCCCGCTCGCGCCGCCTGAGGTCCACCATGCCCACGATCGCATCCCGTCCCGTTCCGCAGCTCTCCGAGGCCGTCCTGCAGCGCGCGTTGCTCGCGTGCGGCGTGCTGGCGTCGCTCGTCTACGTCGCGGCGAACGTCGTCGGCTCGCTCGCGTGGCCCGAGTACCGCACGGCGTCGCAGACGATCAGCGAGCTGTCCGCGATCGACGCGCCGTCGCGCGCGACGTGGCTCGCGTTCGGCATCCCGTACGAGCTCCTGATGCTCGCGTTCGCGATCGGCGTGTGGCGCGCGGGCGAGGGCCATCGCGCGCTCCGCGTCGCGGCCGGCCTGCTGCTCGCGAGCGCCGTCATCGGCGCGCTGTGGCCGCCCATGCACCTGCGCGGCACGCCGGCGACGCTGACCGACACGCTGCACGTCGTGTGGGCCGGCGCGGTCTCGCTGCTGATCCTGCTCGCGGTCGGCTTCGCGTCGGGCGCCGGCGGCCGCGCGTTTCGCATCTACTCGATCGCGTCGATCGCGGTGATGCTGGCCGGCGGCGCGGTCACCTCGTTCCTCGCGCCCGGCGTCGCGGCGAACACGCCGACGCCGTGGATCGGCGTGTGGGAGCGCGTCGATCTCGGCGCCTACCTGCTGTGGGTCGCGGTGCTCGCGTTCGTGCTCGCGACCTCGCGGACGTCGACCTCGTTGTCGCCGAGGATGCGCTGATACGCCTCCGCCCACCGCCGGGCGTCGGCCAGCGACGGCAGCTCGACGATCGAGTAGCCGGCGACCAGCTCCTTGGACTCGGCGAACGGCCCGTCGGTCCACGCGTGCGTCCTGCCGAGCCGCGCGGCGTGCCGCGTCGGCAACAGCGACGCCGCCGAGATCAGCGCGCCCTCGCGCGCGAGCTCGTCGAGCACGCGGCGCAGGCCGGCGGGCGGCGCGGCGCCGGCCTCGTACGCGGCGTCGCCCTTGCGCAGCAGCAGGAACCGCTGCGGCGGATCCGCGGGCCTCGGCGCGACGCCGAGGTCCCACGGCTCGACGACCGGCCCGATCTCGAGCTCGCCGTCGCCGAGCGCGGCGGCGACGCGCGTCGCGAGCTCGATCGCGTGCTCCAGCGAGCTCGCGCGGATCATCGCGAAGCTCGCGAGCAGCTCGTTGCCGCCGGCGTACGGGCCTCGCGTCACCGTGCGCTGGCCGCCGGTGAACGCGAGCCGCACCCGCTGCGAGCTCGCGTGCAGGCCGGCGCCGTCCTGGAACACGCCGGCCGCGATCGCGCCGCCGACGTACTTGCCCATCGCGGCGACGATGTCCGCGGGCGGCGGGCCGCCGGCCTCCATCCGCGCGTCGACCTTGTGCATCACCATGAACCGCATGGCGCGGTCCTAGCACATCACCGCAGGCCGACGAGGCGCGCGACGAGCCGCCGCTTCGGATCGAGCACGAGCAGCGCGTCGCCGTGCATCCGGAGCACGCCGCCGACCGAGCGCGTGACCAGCGCGACGCGCTCGCCCTCGACCGCGAAGATCGAGTCGCCGTCGGAGAGGTAGACGCGGCTGCCGTCTGCGGTCGCCGCGAGCGAGCGGACCTTGGCGCCGGAGGGCAGGGCGGCGAGCGCGCGCAGCGGCGCTCCGGGCGTCGCCTCGAACGCGACGCCCGCCGACGCGAAGAACGTGTGCGTGCCGGCCTGCGCGACCGCGTCGATCGGCTCGGGCGACTCGAGCAGCCGCTCGGCGCGGCGGCCCGGCGCGAGCTCGTAGATCGCGTACGGCGCGGTGCCCGGCGTGCGGTCGTAGAGGAACACCGTCGTCGCGCCGGTCGCCAGGCCCATGCCGGCCGACGGCAGCGTGAACATCGGCTTCAGCTCGCCGGCCTCGTCGAGGTAGGCGAGCTCGTTGCCGCGCACCGCGAGCATCAGGCCGTCGGGCGTGTACGCGTAGGCCTCGACCGGCGTCGCGATCGCGTCGACCGGCGCGACGCCGCCCCAGCCGACGAGCCACAGCTTCTGGTGATCGGAGACGACGATCAGGCGCTTCGGGCTCACCGCGAGCTCGCCATCGAGCGCGCCCATCGCCGACGCCTTCGCGAGCCGGTCGTCGAGCAGCACCTGGATCTGGACCTGCGCCGGCGACGCGTACGGATCGAGCGGCGGCCCCGCCGGCGCGGCCGGCGCGCTCGGCGACGCCGCGGCC
>JBLMXA010000876.1:0-9231 GCA_050257515.1 Acidobacteriota bacterium
CGCCTTGTCCGGCAAGCGGCGGTCCGTTACGTACCGGTGCGACAGCCTCGTGGCGGCGACCAGTGCTTCGTCGGTATAAGTGACCTGGTGATGCTTTTCGTACCGGTCGCGTACCCCGCGCAGGATCTCGATCGCGTCCTCGACGCTTGGTTCATCTACATAGATCGGCGCGAAGCGCCGTTCCAGCGCGCTATCTTTCTCGATGTGCTGGCGGTACTCGTCGAGGGTTGTCGCGCCGATGCAGCGCAGCTCGCCGCGCGCCAGCTGCCCGACAAGGCGATCGACCTCGTCGACGAGGCCGCGTCGCGCCTCAAGATGGAGATCGAGAGCACCCCGACGCCGATCGACAACCTCGAGCGCCGCATCGTCGTGCTCGAGGTCGAGCGTGCTGCCCTCGAGCGCGAGAAGGGCGACCGCCGCGCGAAGCAGCGGCTGCCCGAGGTCGAGCGCGAGATCGCCGAGCTCAAGGAGCAGGCGTCTGCGATGAAGGCGCAGTGGAAGCAGGAGCGCGACGTGATCGCGAGCCTGCGCACCAAGAAGGAGAAGCTCGATCAGCTCAAGGGCGAGGCCGACCGGCTGCAGCGCACCGGCGACTACGCCCGCGCGTCCGAGCTGCGGTTCGGCTCGATCCCCGAGCTCGAGAAGCAGCTCGCCGCGGACACCGCGAAGGTCGACGAGCTCCGCGCGAAGGGCAGCTTCCTGCGCGAGGAGGTGACCGAGGAGGACATCGCCGCCGTCGTCGCGAAGTGGACCGGCATCCCGGTCGAGAAGATGCTCGAGGGCGAGGTCGAGCGCCTGACGAAGATGGAGGACCGGCTGCGCCTGCGCGTCGTCGGTCAGGACGCCGCGGTCACCGCGGTCGCCGCCGCGGTCCGCCGCGCGCGCGCCGGCCTCAAGGACCCGAACCGTCCGATCGGCAGCTTCTTGTTCCTCGGACCGACCGGCGTCGGCAAGACCGAGCTCGCGCGCGCGCTCGCCGAGTTCCTGTTCGACGACGAGAACGCGATGATCCGCATCGACATGTCGGAGTACCAGGAGAAGCACACGGTGTCGCGCCTCGTCGGCGCGCCGCCCGGCTACATCGGCTACGATCAGGGCGGCCAGCTCACCGAGGCGGTGCGCCGCCACCCGTACAGCGTCGTGCTGCTCGACGAGATGGAGAAGGCGCACGCCGACGTGTGGAGCGTGCTGCTCCAGGTGCTCGACGACGGCCGGCTGACCGACGGTCAGGGCCGCACGGTCGACTTCAAGAACACCGTCGTGATCATGACGAGCAACGCGGGCAGCCAGCACCTGCTGCGCATGACGGCGGACAACCGCCAGCAGATGGAGCAGCTCGCGATGCGCGAGCTCCAGACCACGTTCCGGCCCGAGTTCCTGAACCGCATCGACGAGATCATCTTCTTCGAGCCGCTCGGCGAGGCCGAGCTCGGCAAGATCGTCAGGATCCAGGTCGCGCGGTTCCAGAAGCTGCTCGCCGAGCGCCAGATCAGCCTCGACCTGACCGACCAGGCAGTCGCTCGGGTCGCCGAGGCTGGCTACGATCCGGTGTACGGTGCGCGTCCCTTGAAGCGTGCGCTGCAGAAGCTCGTGATCGATCCACTCGCCACTCGCCTGCTGTCCGGCGACTTCCAGCCGGGTGACCACGTCATCGCCGACGTGCAGGGCACCGACCTCGTGTTTCGCAAGGCGGTGAAGGGGGCCGCGGCGTAGCCATGGCGCAGCAACAGATCGACTTCGATCCGAGCGTCGACTACTACAAGGCGCTGGGCGTCAGCGACAAGGCGACCGCCGACGAGATCAAGAAGGCGTATCGCAAGCTCGCGAAGGCCTACCACCCGGACTCGACCGGCGGCGACAAGGTCAAGGAGTCGCGCTTCAAGGACATCTCGAACGCCTACGACGTGCTCGGCGATGCCAAGAAGCGCAAGCTCTACGACGAGATTCGTGCGGGCGGATTCGCGGGCCCGCACGGCGTGCGTGGCCCGGGCCCGGGCGGGTTCACGTACACCGCGCAGGGCGGCGGTCCCGGCGTGTTCGATCTCGGCGACCTGTTCGGCCAGTTCTTCAGCGGAGGTCGCGGCGGCGGCCGCGTCCGCGTCGAGCGCGTCGACTTCGACGACGGCATGCGCGGCGGCCGGGGTGCGCCCGCGGCCGAAGATGCCGAGTTCGAGAGCCGGGTTCGCGCCTCCGACGGGAGCTGGTTGCGCGTCGACGGTGCCGACGTCCACTCCGACATCCGGATCTCCTTCGATCGCGCGATCCTCGGCACCGTCGCGACGGTCGCGACGGTCGACGGCAAGGCCGACGTCAAGATCCCTCCCGGGACCTCGAGCGGGAAGAAGCTGCGGTTGCGTGGCAAGGGCGTGGTGAGCCGCTCCGGACGCGCGGGCGATCACTACGTCACGGTGCAGATCGATGTCCCTGGCGATCTCGACGATGAATCCAAGAAGCTGCTCGTGCAGCTGGTTCAGCGCGCGCGTAAAAGCCACACGAAGTGAAGTGTCGTAGACTCAGGAACACTCGATGACCAAGCACACCGAGACCGCCGGCCAGTATCCCGTCATCCCCTTACGCACCGAGGTGCAGCTCCCGGGTCATGTGGGGCCGCTCGAGATCGGTCGCGAGGCATCCGTGCGCGCGATCGAGGCCGCGACGCGGGATGACAACCTGATCGTCATCATCCCGCAGCGAAACCCCGCGGTCCGCGATCCGGGCCAGCGCGATCTCCACGAGGTCGGCGTGCGCGCCGAGATCGTGCAGGTCGTCAAGCACTCGCCCGGTCGGTTCACGTGCGTGATGCGGTTCCTCGAGCGCGTCCACATCGACGCGCTGGTCGCCAGCGAGCCGTTCCTCGTCGCATCCGTGTCGCCGCTCAAGGCGGCCTCGGCGGCGCCCGCCGACGCGCTGATCGCGCTGACCACGAAGGTCCGCGATTACCTGCTCGCGGTCGTCACCGATGCGCAGATGAAGGAGAAGAAGGATGACAAGGAGGGCAAGGAGCCGCGCGGCGAGCTGACGCGCGCGCAGGTCCAGGCGATCGTCGATCCCGACAAGCTGGTCGACGCCGCGGTGCCCTACCTCGAGCTCGAGCGCGACGATCTCACCGCGCTGCTCGTCGAGACCGACACGATGAAGCGCCTCGAGCGGATCATCCCGTCGCTCGAGCGTCAGGCCACCGTCTTGCGGCTGAAGGCGGACATCGGCGCCGAGCTCGAGGGCGAGTCGAGCCGCAACCACCGCGAGCGCGTGCTGCGCGATCGCATGCGCCAGATCCAGGAAGAGCTCGGCGAGCAGGACGACAACGCCGAGATCGACGAGCTGCGCAAGAAGATCGAAGACAGCAAGATGAACGACGAGGTGCGCGCGGTTGCCAAGAAGCAGCTGTCGCGCATGAGCCAGATGGCGTCGTCGTCGCCCGAGTACAACATCGCGCGGACGTACGTCGAGAACCTGCTCGAGATCCCGTGGAACGTCTTCACCGACGACCGGTTCGACGTGTCCGCGGCGCGCGCGATCCTCGAGGCCGATCACTCCGGGCTCGAGAAGGTGAAGCGGCGCATCCTCGAGTTCCTCGCGGTGCGCAAGCTCGCGCCGAACAAGCACGGGCCGATCCTGCTGCTGGTGGGGCCGCCCGGCGTCGGCAAGACGTCGCTCGGCAAGTCGATCGCGAGCTCGCTCGGCCGCAAGTACGTGCGGATCTCGCTCGGCGGCGTGCGCGATGAAGCCGAGATCCGCGGCCACCGGCGCACGTACATCGGCGCGCTGCCCGGCCGCATCGTCGCGGGCCTGAAGAAGGCCGGCTCGATGAACCCGGTGTTCGTGCTCGACGAGATCGACAAGCTCGCAGCCGACATGCGGGGCGACCCGGCAGCGGCGATGCTCGAGGTGCTCGACCCCGAGCAGAACAAGGACTTCGTCGATCACTACATCGAGGTCCCGGTCGATCTGTCGCGCGTGATGTTCATCTGCACCGCGAACACGCTCGAGACGATCAGCCAGCCGCTCGTCGACCGCATGGAGGTGGTCGAGCTCTCTGGCTACACCATGGTCGAGAAGCTCGCGATCGCGAAGAACCACCTGATGCCGAAGCAGCTCGTCGAGCACGGCATCGGCAAGGACCAGCTCGTCCTCGACGACGAGGCGCTGGAGGACGTGATCCACAGCTACACGCGCGAGGCGGGCGTGCGCAACCTCGAGCGCGAGATCGCGGCGGTCTGCCGCGGCGCCGCGGTCAAGGTCGCCGAGGGCCAGACCACGGTCCACGTGACCAAGCCCGAGCTCGAGCAGCTGCTCGGCCCGCCGAAGTTCGTGAGCGACACCGCGGAGCGCAAGCCCGAGGTCGGCGTGGTCACCGGCCTCGCCTGGACGCCGGTCGGCGGCGACATCATGTTCATCGAGGCGCGCACGTATCCCGGCAAGGGCGACGTCCGCCTCACCGGTCAGCTCGGCGACGTCATGAAGGAGAGCGCCGCCGCGGCGGTGTCGTGGGTGCGCGCGAACGCGCAGCGCCTCGGCATCGACCACGACAAGATCATGGCGAACGATCTGCACATCCACCTGCCGCAGGGCGCGATCAAGAAGGACGGCCCGTCGGCGGGTGTCGCGCTGACCTGCGCGATCGTGTCGGTGTTCACGAAGCGGCCGATCCGCAACGACGTCGCGATCACCGGCGAGATCGACCTCCGCGGCCACGCGCTGCCGGTCGGCGGCATCAAGGAGAAGGTGCTCGCCGCGCACCGCGCCGGCATCAAGATCGTGTTCCTGCCCGCGCGCAACGAGAAGGACACGATCGACATCCCGGTCGAGATCCGCGACCAGCTCGAGTTCCGGTTCATGACCAAGATCGACGACGCGCTCGCCGTCGCGCTCGGCGACGCGCCGCCCGCGAGCGAGCCCGAGCCGGCGATCCCGCCGCCGACCACGCCGACGCCGTCGCGCATGCCGGACCGCCTGCCGAGCTGAATCAGCCGCCAAGGCGCCGAGCTCGCCAAGACAGACGCCAAGACGATCTTTCTAAAAGATCCCCTTGGCGTCTGTCTTGGCGTGCATGGCGGCTTGGCGGCTCATCTGTGAAAGGGCTCCTCCTGGATCCAGTGAAAGCCGCGGGTCTGGAGGAGCGGCGCCGGCGCGCGTGCGAGCGCGACGTGGTAGCGGTGGCCGTCGAGGGAGCCGTCGAGCACGAGCGCGTCGGCGGAGCGCGCGTAGGTCCAGGTCTCGCGGCGGACGCCGGCGAGGATGACCAGCTGCTTGCGCGCCTCGTCGATCTCGACGCGGGCGAACGCGCGGGTCTCGGGCATGAAGCGGACGACCAGCCACTCGCGCACGAACGTGACGCGCGCCCAGCGCGCGGCGTCGGTGGTGAGCGGGAGGCGGTCGGCGCCGTCGAGCACGAACGTCTTGACGTCCCACGCGCCGGCGAGCTCGCTCGAGGGTTGGCGGTCGCCGCGCGGCACGTCCCAGCGCGCGAGCGCGAGCGCGAACGACGCGAGCAGGGCGAGCTTGGCCGCGAGCCGCACGCGCTCGAACGTCGGCGTGCCGCGCACGCGCGGCGGCAGCTCGGGCACCGCGCGGCCGAGCGCGGCGATCAGCATGCGGCGCATGCCGGGAGCCGCGATCGCGAGCGCCGCGGCGAGCAGCTCGAGCGAGTACAGCTTGACCGGTACGTCGTAGCAGAAGTTGAGCAGCACGATCTGCGTCATCGCGACGATCGCGACCAGCGCCCCGGCGAGCGCCGTGCGCCGCCACAGCAGCAGGCAGCCGGCGGTGACCTCGACGAGCCCGCACGCGATCGTGTACGGCCGCGAGTAGCCCATGAACAGCCACAAGAGGCCCATCGGCGACTTGTCACCGACGCGGAGGTCGTAGATGTAATCGAGCGGCACGTCGAACTGCACCGGCAGCACCTTGACGAGCCCGTAGACGAGCATCGCGGCGGCAAGCCAGTAGCGCAGCCACACGCGCAGCGCCGCCGCGACGCGCGCTTCCCACCGCCGGGGCGCGGCGAGCGCCCACGCGCTGCCGGCGACGAGCGCCGCGAGCGCGACGAGCAGCAGGCGCAGGTGGTGATACAGCGTGTCGCCGCTGCCGGTCGGCACGCGCGACGGCGGCCCGAGCCCGAGCAGCGACGCGAGCGCGTCGACGCCCCACTGCAGCGGCGTGTCGACGATGGTGGCCAGCCAGCCGGTGCCCGGCACGAGGCCGAGCGGGAACGGCAGCATGACCAGGACCGCGAACGCCGCCGCCACCCAGAACGCGACCCTCCGCACGTGTCCGATGCTACCGCGGGTGATGGCGGCAGGCGCCGGAGTGGCGAGTCGAGTAGCCGCGGCCGCTCACGCGGATGCGCACTCGTGCCCCCGTAAGGTCTCAGATCGACGAGGGTTCAGCAGGTTGATGTCAGTGGAACGCTGGCACGCCGCGTGCTCCATACAGGCCCAGCCATGCAGGTCAACGCGAACGTCGCCCGGAAACGCACCGTCACACCGCGTCCCGACGAGCGGAGCGCGGGCGAGGTCCGCCGCTACTTCGAGTACTCGAACAGCGGCGTCGACGTGCTCGAGGATGGCCTCAAGGAGATCCACTTCGGCGAGTACCTGGTCGAGCAGCAGGTGCTCGACCGGTTCCAGCTGTTCCGCGCGCTGCAGATGCAGGACCGGCTCCCGGGAGTGCGTCTCGGCGAGTGTGCCGCCGCGCTCGGCTTCGCGCCGATCCTCGCGATCGAGAAGCTGTACGCGCAGTACGCGCAGCTGAAGACCGTCGAGGTAGGGCCCGAAACCTAGGCCCGCATCGCGGCGATCACGGCCTCGGTGTAGCGTGCCGTGTTCGCCTTGCCGCCGAGATCGCCGGTGCGCGTCTCGGCGTTCGCGAGCGCCGCGTGAATGCCCTTGCGCATGCGCGCCGCCGCCTCGCCCTGCCCGACGTGATCGAGCAGCATGCACGCCGACAGCATGAGCCCGGTCGGGTTCGCGATGCCCTTGCCGGCGATGTCGGGCGCGGTGCCGTGCACGGCCTCGAACATCGCGCAGCCGCCGTCGCCGATGTTCGCGGCGGGCGCGACGCCCAGGCCGCCGACGAGGCCGGCGGTGAGATCGGACAGGATGTCGCCGAACAGGTTCATCGTGACGATCACGTCGAACTTCTCCGGCGCGATCACGAGCTTCATCGCCGTCGCGTCGACGATCAGATCCTCGAACGCGAGGTCGGGGTAGTGCTTCGCGAGCTCGCGGCCGGTCTCGAGGAACAGGCCGTTGCTCATCTTGAGGATGTTCGCCTTGTGGACGAGCGTGACCTTCTTGCGCGCGTGCGAGCGCGCGTACTCGAACGCGTAGCGAATGACCCGCTCGCTGCCGAACTTCGTGATGATCGCGATCGACTCGGCCGCGGTGCGCCGCGGATCGATGTAGTGCTCGACGCCCGCGTACAGGTCCTCGGTGTTCTCGCGCACGATCACGAGATCGACGCCGGTGTAGCGCGACGGCACGCCGGGGATCGTCTGCACCGGGCGGACGTTCGCGTAGAGGTCGAACAGCTGGCGCAGCGTCACGTTGACGGAGCGATAGCCGCCGCCGCTCGGCGTCGCGAGCGGGCCCTTGAGCGCGAGCTGGTGGTTCTTGATCGAGTCGATCGTCGCCTGCGGCAGCGGATCGCCGTGCTTCTGCACCGCGCCGGCACCCGCGTCGGCGCGCTCCCACGCGATCTGGCCGCCGGCCGCCTCGACCACGCGCACCGTCGCCGCCGAGATCTCCGGCCCGATGCCATCACCCTCGATCAGCGTCACCGTCGGCTTCGTCATCAGAATCCTCGCAAGGTCTGCGGATTGGGGTCGATCTCGATCGCCTCACCGTTCACGCGCACGGAGTAGGTGACGAGACAGACATCCGATGCTTCGTCGTGGCGTCCGGTCGCAGTGGCAAATCGCCAGCCGTGGTTGGCGCACACGAGGTGGCCGCGCGACACGATGCCGTCGGCCAGGTCGCCGCCGAGGTGCGGGCAGCGCCTCTGCATCGCGAACAGCCGGTTGCCGTCGCGGCCGAGCACCATCTCGACGCCCTCGACCTCGACGGCGATCACGTCGCCGGCCTTGAGATCTGCGAGCTTGGCGACCGCGTACCAGGTCATCGGAGGCGCATAGTATCACTCGGGCGCTTCGCTGCCGTCGGCGGCGAGGCCGTACGCCTTCATCTTCGTGTAGATGCTCGCGCGAGAGATCCCGAGTCGCTTCGCCGCCGCGGCCGGGTTGCGATCGCGCTGGAGCGCCGCCGCGATCGCCGCGCGCTCGACCGCGCGCACCGCGCGCTCGGTGATGTCCCTCAGGCCCTCGCCGTCGCCGAGCCGGTCGAGATCGACCGGATCGAGCGTGATGCGCTCGGGCTCGTCGTCACCGCGCGCGCGCGGCAGCTCGCCGCTGTCGTTGCCGAGCATCGCGAGGTCGTGGCTGCGGATCGTCTCGCCGTCGCACAGGATCGCGGCGCGCGACAGCACGTTCTCGAGCTCGCGGATGTTGCCCGGCCAGCGATACGTCTGCAGGCGCGCGAGCGCCTTCGCGGTGACCTGCGTCGGGTAGCGCGCCTCGTTGCCGGCGAAGCTCTTCGCGGCGCCGCGGCGGCGCGCGAGGATGTGCGCGGTGAGCAGCGGGATGTCCTCCTTGCGCTCGCGCAGCGGCGGCACCTGGATCGGCACGACGGCGAGCCGCCAGTAGAGGTCCTCGCGAAACGCGCCGCGCGCGACGAGCGCCTTGAGATCCTTGTTCGTCGCGGCGACGACGCGCACGTCGATCTGCACCGGCCGGTCGCCGCCGACCGGCTTGATCTCGCGCTCCTGCAGCACGCGCAGCAGCTTGTTCTGCACGCTCGCGTCGATGTCGCCGATCTCGTCGAGGAAGATCGTGCCGCCGTTCGCCTCGCGGAACAGGCCGCGGCGGGCGCGGCCGGCACCGGTGAACGCGCCCTTCTCGTGGCCGAACAGCTCCGCCTCGATCAGCGACGGCGCGAGCGCGCTGCAGTCGAACGCGACGAACGGCCCATCCTTGCGCGGGCCCACGCGATGAATCGTGCGCGCGAGCAGCTCCTTGCCGGTGCCGCTCTCGCCGACGATCAGCACCGTCGCGTCGCTCGCCGCCACGCGGTCGATCATCTGCAGCAGCTGGCGCATCAGCGCGCTCTCGCCGATCACCTCGCCGAGGCCACGCGCCTTCTCGACCTCGCCGCGCAGGCGGCGCACCTCGCGGGC
>JBLMXA010000877.1:0-7274 GCA_050257515.1 Acidobacteriota bacterium
CGAGCGCGAGCAACCACCACCGGCACGGCACGCCTCGATCGTATCACCTGCGGCGGCGCAGCAGCCCGAGCATCACGAGACCGAGCGCGAGGCCTGCCCCACCGTGACCGGCGTCGCAGCCGCCTCCGTGAGCGACGGTACTTCCCGGCCCGCCGGGATCCGAGCCCGAGCCCGAGCCCGATCCCGATCCCGAGCCGGTGTCGCTGCCTCCGCTGCCACCGCCGCTGCCCGCGCACGTGCCGGCGCAGTACTCGTACGCGCCGACGTCGAACCCGGCGCCCTGGGGCCGCGGCGTACCCGCGATGTCGGTCGCCGGCGCGTCGGTGCCACCGCCGGTGTCGATCGCGGGCGAGCCGGCGCGCAGCGCGAGGTTGCCGCTCGCCGCGTCGGCGAACAGCTCGCCATCGCTCGCGACGAACGAGCTGGCGTCGTTGCCGGTCATCGCGCGCCACGTCGCGAGATCGACGACGGTGCCGTCGATCGAGAACCGGCCGACGACCGCGTTGTGATCCGACAGCATGCCGGTCATGCACGTCGCGCACACGTCCATCGCGCCGTTCGCGCCGTTGGCATCGAGCAGGATGTTGTTGCGCGCGGTGTTGCCGGCGGAGTCGTTCTGGATGTTGAGCGCCCACCGCGCGTCGCTCGCCATCCGCACGGTGTTGTTGACGACGAGGTTGCCGGTCGACGGCGCGCCGCCGTCGATCTGGTAGAGCGAGATGCCCGACGCGTGGTTGTTGTCGAGCACGTTGTTGCGGATCACCGCCGCGACAACGCCGTCGCCGTTGATCGCGGAGCCGCCGAGCGCGCCGTTGTCGTGGATCACGTTGGCCTCGACGATCGCGTTCGAGATCACGCCGTCGCCGCCCTGGCTGATGTCGCCGTTGATGTGGATGCCGCACATCGCGTTGCCCCAGATCGTGTTGCCGCGGATCACCGGGCGATCGGCGCTGTTCGACGCGTAGATGCCGTGCTGCGTACCCGAGCGCGAGACCTCGTTGTCCTCGACGTCGAAGTCGTCGCAGAAGCCCGAGAACACGCCCCACTTGCCGTTCTGATCGATGTGGTTGCCGCGCACCGTGATGTGGTTGCAGTTCAGCGCGGCGACTCCGGCGCGCGTCGCGTGCGTGATCGTGAAGCCCTGGATCGCGATCCAGGCGCCGCCGTCGACGAGGATCGCGTCCTGGTTCGAGGTCGCGGCGCCGTCGATGTCGACGACGCCGTCGGCGACGAACGCGAGCGGGGCCGCCTGGGTCGCGACCGTCGCCACCGTGAAGCCGACGTACGTGCCGGCCGCGACGATCACGGTGTCGCCCGGCTGCGCGGTGTCGGCGGCGTGCTGGATCGTGCGCCAGGGTGTGATGTCGCTGCCGTCGGCGGCATCGTCACCGGTGGTCGAGACATGAAACGTCGCGGCGGCGGCGGCGTGGCCGAGAGCGCACGCCGCGACCAGCCCCCAGGTCGTGGTCTTCATCGCCGCCGACGGTACCGGAGCGTGCGAGCTTTCGCGTCCGAGAAACTCTCAGTGCGTCGCGAGCCAGTCGATCGCATCGCGCGACGGCGCGACCTCGAGCACGTCGTCGAGATCGCGGCGCGGCGCCGCGTGCGCGATCGGCGCCGCCGGATAGCCGAGCCGCAGCATCATGTGCGGCATGCCGACGTGCTCGGTGATCGTCGCGATGCGGCGGCGCAGCTCGGGGAGCTCGAGCGACTGGTTGACGAACGCGGCCGCGAGCCCGAGCGAGGTCGCGTGCAGCAGCACCGCCTGGAGCGCCTGGCCGCACGCGAGCCACTCGCTCGGCTCGTCGCGCGACGTCCCGAGCACCGCGACGATCGGCGAGGCGTCGACGAGCTGCTCCTCGGTGCGGCCGAACTGCCGCCCGAGCTCGGGCGAGCGCAGCGCGCGCGTCACCGCGAACGGCAGCACGCTGCCGTACTCCTTCTCGCGGAACGGGATGCCGTCGCGCCGGCGGCTCGCCGACGACACGAGCCAGCGCGCGAGCTCGGCGCGGAACGCGGGATCGGCGTACTGCATGCGATCGGCGTCGTCGATCAGGTCGCCGAGCACGTGCTTCTGATCGGGCATCAGGCGGACCATCCACGCGCCTTCGCGCTCCGCGGCCGCGGCGAGCCGATCGCTGTCGGCGAGCGCGACCGGCCGCGCGAGGAACGGGCGCCGGTTCGTGTGGCGCAGCGCGATCGCCCGCACGAGCTCGAGGTCGGCGTCGCTCGTGATGATGCGCGCGCCGAGGTGCAGCGTCGCGAGCAGCTCGGGGCGCTCGCGCTCGGCGAGCATGATCGTGACCTCGTCGGCAAAGCCCATCGCGCGCACCGCGACTCGCGCGTTGAACAGCGCGCAGCCGCAGCTGACGACGAGCTGCCGCCGCTCGGGATCGATCACGTGCAGCTGGCGCGCGGGATCGGCGAGCAGCTCGAGCGTCGAGTCGACGATGCGGAACCGCCATGGCTGCGTGTTGTGCGAGCTCGGCGCCATCACCGCCGCGGCGGCGGCGTTGCGCAGCACGAAGGTGGGGTCCTGGGCAGCCTCGAGCGCAGACGAGATCGGCAACATGCCGAGGTCATCGTGCAAGGAGCGCACCGTAGAACTCCCGAGTGTCCGGCCTCCGGACCGCGCAGCAGGTGCGCGCGCGCCCCACTTCCCGAAAGGTCTGCGCGGATACGTGATCCGGAGTGCTACGCTGGACGCGTGGAGCGCTGCGTGCTGCTCTGTGCGCTGGCCGCCTGCGGCCGCATCGGCTTCGAGACCGGCGCGCAGCCGGTCGGCGGCGGGGACGCGGGTGCGGACGGCGCGATCACCTCCGGCGACGGCGCGCCCGCCACCGCGATCGCGTACGTGCAGGCGCTCGCGGAGCGCTACCCCGGCATGGGCGCGACCGACTCGTTCACGCTGCAGGCGGTGACCGCCGGCGACGCGGTCGCGTTCATGGTCGCGTGCGCGGGCAGCGGCACCCCGACCGGCGTCTCGGTGACCGCGCCGGGCTGGGCGCTGCTGTCGCTCGCGCCGGTGACGATCGACGCGCCCGCTCAGATCGCGGCGGCGAGCTTCGGCGCGATCGCGCCCGACACGCAGCCGGTCACCGTGTCGGTCGCGTGGGCCGGCACGAACTGCAACCGCGGCAAGACCGAGCTCGCCGACGAGCTGACGAACACCGATCCGACCAGCGCGGCCGCCGCGTTCGACGCGCACGCCGAGGCGCCGGGCACCGGCAACTGCACGACGACGGTGACGACCGGCCACGACGACGACGCGGTGTGGGCGGCCTGCTACTCGGCGACGATGGCGACCGCCGTCGGCAGCGGCTACCTGCCCGCGGCCACCGACGGCAACGGCGACTTCGCCGAGTACGCGGTGACGACCGACCCGGCGGGCACGGCCGAGACGCCGACGATGGTGAACCCGAACGGGTTCGTGATCGTCGCCGCGAGTCTCAAGCCGCGCTAGCTGCGCGCTACGGACCCGGCGCCGGCGAGATCGTCGGCGAGCCCGTCGCCGTGCCGTAGAGCAGCACGTAGCCCGAGGCGCCGCCGCCGCCACCGCCGCCGCCGGTCGACGTCGTCGAGCCGGTCGGCCCGGCGCCGCCCGCACCGCCCGCGCTCTGCCGCGAGCCCGCACCGCCGCCGCCCGCGGGTGCGGTCGCCGCGCCGCCGATCGCCGCGATGGTCGCGATCGCGTCGCCGCCGTCCTGGCCGTTGCCTCCGAGCGCGCCGCCGCCGCCGCCGCCGCCGCCCTCGGCGAGGATCGTCGCGCTGTCGGCCATCGCGATCATCGGCGCGTCGAGCACGATCATGCCGCCGGTGCCGCCGCCGCCGCCGCCGCCGCCGATCCCCGCGGCGCCGCCGCCCTCGCCGTTCGCGAGCACCCGCGCGCTCGCGCCGAGCTTGATGCCGTTTCTCGCCATCAGATAGAGCGCGCCGCCGGAGTGGCCCTCCGCGCCGCTGCCCGCGCCCTGGTAGTTGCCGCCCGCCGCGCCGCGGCAGCCGCCGTGCAACGTCACCGTGCTGACCGCGCGCAGCGGCTGCCCGCCGCCCATCGCGCCGACCGCGCCGCCCGCGCCGCCCGGGAACTGGAACGAGCCGCCCGCGCCGCCCGTGCCGCCGGCCGGATCGTCGACGCCGGCGCCGGTCTCGCACGTCGACGTATCGGCGGCCGCCCCGATCACCTCGCTCGGGGTGCGGTGACTGCCGACGTCGATCGTGCCATCGAGCACGATCGTGTCGTACGCGACGACGAGCAGCGGGCGGATGCCGCTCGCGGTCACCATCGCGCCGGCCGAGATCGTCACGTTCGTGCCCGAGATCATGCAGTACGGCGCGTGGTAGTCGGCCTCGCACATCGGCGCGTCGAAGTTGGTGTCGACGAGGGTGTCGCCGAGCGTCTTGTCCTCTGGCGTCGAGGCGCACGCGTCGCCGACCTGCCCGCCCGGCTGACTCGGGAAGCACAGCGACGAGCCGTCGATCAGGCAGCTCGTGCAGGCGTCGGGAGGGCTCACCGCGCCGCCGCCGTGACACGCCGCTGTCGCGAGCAGCAGCGGCAGGACGCGGAAGCGGGCCATCGTGCTTCCAGCGTAGCCTACAATCGAGCGGCGGGCCGGGGTTCGTTTGCGCTGCGCGCCGGCCGCGGCTCCGGATGCCGACGGCACCTCAGTCGGGCGGGAGGTGGATCGCGAGCACCGGGCACGGCGCGTCGTGGAGCACGCTGTCGAGGACGCTGCCCATGACGAGACGCGACACGCCGCGCCGCGCGTGCGTGCCCATCACGATCAGGTCGAACTTGCCGGTGCGCGCGTGCGACACGATCGCGCGAGTCGCCGGCGTCGCGCGCTCGAGGATGCGATCGACGCTCGCGATGCCGCCCGCGTGGACCAGCGCGGCCGCGTGATCGAGCAGCGTGCCACCGACCGTGTGCTCGGCGCTCTCCTCGCCGGCGACCGTCGCACCGGCGACCACGCCGACCATCTCGTTCGGCGGCTCGTAGACGTGGAGCAGCGTGAGCGACGCGCCGAGGCCGCGCGCGACCACGCACGCGTAGTCGATCACCGCCTCGAGCCCGGGGGAGTGGTCGACCGGCACCAGGATGCGCGACACGTTCGGCATGCTCCGAGCATGCGTCGCGGCTCGTGACATGCCAAGCTCCCGCCGTGAAGGCCAAGCTTCTCCTCACGATCGCGCTCGCCGCCGCGTGCTCGAAGTCCGAGCCGCCGCCGGCAGGAACCCCGGCCGGCCACGTCGAGACCGCCACGCCGCCGGCGAAGGATCCGCAGAAGGCCAAGCAGATGATCGCGGGCGGTGCGCTCGTGCTCGACGTGCGCACCCCCGAGGAGTTCGGCGGCGGCCACCTGCCGCAGGCGCAGAACATGCCGGTCGACACGCTCGGCGATCATCTCGCCGACGTCACCAAGCTCACCGGTGGCGACAAGGCCAAGCCGATCGTCACCTACTGCTCGAAGGGCGGCCGCGCCGCGAAGGCGAAGCAGCAGCTCGAGGCGGCGGGCTACACGAACGTGGTGAACGGTGGCGGCTACGACGACCTCAAGTGACGAGCGAGCGCTGATCGCCGCCGCGCAGGCCGGCGAGCGCGCCGCGATCGACGAGCTGCTCGCGCGCTACGAGGAGCGGATCTATCGGTTCGGGCTGCGCATGTGCGGCGACGAGGACAGCGCGCGCGAGGTGCTGCAGGAGACGATGCTCGCGGCGTTCAAGAACCTGCCCGGCTTCCGCGGCCAGGCGGCGCTGTCGACGTGGCTCTACCAGATCGCGCGCAGCTTCTGCATCAAGCAGCGGCGCGGCCCCGAGCGTCCCGGTCCGCTCGACGAGCGGGTCGCCGACGTCGCACCCGCGCCCGATCAGGCGGTGCACGCTCGCCGCATCGGCGAGGCGCTCGCCGCCGCGATCGGCAAGCTGCCGGCCGAGCAGCGCGAGGTGATCGTGCTGCGTGACGTCGAGGGCCTGTCGGCGCAGGAGGCGGCGGACGTCGTCGGCGTCGAGGTCGGCGCGCTCAAGAGCCGGCTGCACCGCGCGCGCATGGCGCTGCGCAAGGAGCTCGCCGGCGTCGTCGAGACCGCCGAGGAGCCGTGCAGCGAGCTCGCGCAGGAGCTGTCGGCGTACGCCGCCGCGGAGATCGATCAGGCGACGTGCGTGAAGATCGAGGCGCACCTCGCGAGCTGTCCGCGCTGCACCGGCGCGTGCGACGCGCTCAAGCGCTCGGTGTCGCTGTGCCGGAGCCTGCCCGGCAACGCGGTGCCGGCGAACGTGCGCGCGGCGGTGCGCGGCGCGATCCTCGACGCGATAAAGTAGCGCGTGCTCGTCGCGACCAGCGAGACCCGCCTCGGCGAGGCCGGCGTGCGGTCGACGCTCGTGCTCGAGCGCGCGGTGCGCGGCACCGTCGTGCTGCGCGACCAGCTCGCGTTCGACACGCGGTTCGCGTCGCCGGCCGCCGGCGAGCCCGAGGCGGTCGGCCACGTGTTCCTGCTGCTCGCGGGCCGCCTCGTGCACGCCGGCGAGGCGATGCAGGCGCCGGTCGCGTTCGTGCTCGCCGACGACGAGCTCGAGCGGCCGCGCGCGGGCTCGCGCACGTTCCGCACCGACGGCGCCCGCGCGCACGTGATCCAGCTCCGGTTCGCGACGCGCGCGCTGCGCGTGCCGATCGGCCTGGACCGCGGCGCGCTCGCCCTGCCCTCGCGCGCCTGGGATGCCGCGGCCGCGCTCGCCGCGCGCACCGACACCGCGAACCTCGCCGGCCTGCTCGACGCGCTCGCCTCGGCCGGCGCGATCGACGGCGCGCTCGCCGGCACGCTCGTCGGCGACGAGCCCGAGCGGTTCCGGCGGCTGTGGGCGGCGCTGCAGCCGCTGTACGCCGCGTACGCCGGCACGACCTCGCTCAAGCAGCTCGCGTCGAGCCTCGGCATGTCGCTGCGCCAGACCGGCCGCGACGCGAAGGAGCTCGCGCAGACGTTCGGGTTCTCCGGCGGCTACCGCGACTCGCTGCTCGTGCTCCGGCTGCGCGTCGCGGTGCTGCTGCTGTCGGCGCCGGCCGCGACCGTCGAGAAGGTCGCGCGGCTCGTCGGCTATGGCAGCGCGATCGCGATGGCGCGCGCGTTCCGCGACGCGAAGCTGCCCGCGCCGAGCGTCGTCCAGGACGCGCTGCGGGGCGAATAGTTCGCGCCATCGCGCGGTTCGTGGTGGACGCTCGCGCGTGCTCGCGCGACAGAAGACGGAATGGCCGCCAAGACGCCATGCACGCCAAGACAGACGCC
>JBLMXA010000878.1:0-4123 GCA_050257515.1 Acidobacteriota bacterium
GGCGATCCAGGCGGCGAAGGAGCGCGGCGTCGTGGTGCCGCGCCTGCGCGGCTGAGGAGATTCCCGCTTCCGTTTCCGGTTCCGCTTCACTGTTGAATTCCGGAATTTCAATCGAGAAGCGGAACAGGAACCGGAATTCGGAACGTCAGGGCATCGCGAGGTAGATCTGGCCGTCCCAGGTCAGCTGGCCGGTCGCGGCGTCGTACGACGCGGCGAGCGTGCCGAAGTCGGGCATCACCGTGATCGCGTCTCCCGAGCACGCGACCATGCCGCTGCCGCCGACGTCGGAGTGCTGCCACTCGTAGTTGGCGTTCGCGTCGAAGTAGAGATGCCACGGGCACGACTGCACGCCGGTCGGCCCGAGCCCGCACTCGAGCTGGTTCACCGACTGGAACGTCTTACCCTCGAGCTGGGGGCAGCCGACCGGCTGCTCGGTCGTCGTGGTCGGAGCCGGGCCGCCGACCGAGCATGAGGCCACCGCGAGCACGATCAGCCGCCGCATGGTTCCATGGTATCAGGACCCCCGACGATGCGGACGGTGATCTTCAACGCGCGCGTGATGACTTGTGATCCGGCGCGCCCGGGGCTCGGCATGATCGAGCGCGGCGCGGTCGCGCTCGACGCCGGCAAGGTGGCGTGGGTCGGCGACGACGCGCAGCGCCCGCACGGCGACGACGAGCTCGACGCGCGCGGCCGGCTCGTCACGCCGGGCCTCGTCGATTGCCACACGCACGCGATCTTCGCGGGCGATCGCGCCCACGAGTTCGCGCTGCGCGCCGCCGGCAAGGGCTACCTCGAGATCCAGGCCGCGGGCGGCGGCATCATGGCGACGCTCGCGCCGACGCGCGCGGCGAGCGACGACGAGCTGCGCGCGCTGCTCGCGGCGCGGCTCGACGCGATGCGTGCCGGCGGCACGACGACGGTCGAGGTGAAGACCGGCTACGACCTGACGACCGCGGGCGAGCTGCGCCTGCTGCGCGTGATCCGCGCCGCGGGCGCCGGCGTCGTGCCGACCCTGCTCGCGCACCTCGTCCCGCCCGAGCGCGCGCGCGATCGCGTCGCGTACGTGCGCGAGATCTGCGAGCAGTGGATCCCCGGCGCGCGCGGGCTCGCGGCGAGCGTCGACGTGTGGTGCGAGGCCGGCGCGTTCACGCTCGACGAGACCCACGCGATCCTGATCGCGGCGAAGAAGGCGGGGCTCGCGGTGCGCGGGCACGTCGGTCAGATGAGCGACGTCGGCGCCGCCGAGCTGCTCGCCGCGTTCGGCGCGCTGTCCGCCGATCACGTCGAGCACATCTCGGACGCCGGCATCGCGGCGCTCGCGCGCGCAGGGACGGTCGCGGTGATGCTGCCGGGCGCGTGCGTCCAGCTGCGGCTGCCGGTGCCGCCGATCGACAAGCTGCGCGCCGCCGGCGTCGCGATGGCGGTCGCGACCGACCTCAACCCGGGGAGCTCGTACTGCGAGACGCTGCCGATCCAGATGTGGCTCGCGACGACGCACTACGGGATGACGGTCGACGAGGCGTGGCTCGGCGTCACGCGGCACGCCGCGAAGGCGCTCGCGCGGACGGGGGCCGGCACGCTCGCCGCGGGCGCGCCCGCCGATCTGATCGTCTGGCACGCCGACGAGCCGGCGGCGGTGCCATATCGCTACGGCGCGAACCTCGTCGAGCATGTCTACGCCGCGGGTTCGCGGGTTTGCTGATCGGCACGCGAGCTGCTCTGGCAGCGCGCCATGCTCGCCGACCAGGTCCCCATCCCCGGCGTCGCGCTCGCGCGCCGCGTCCCGCATGCCGTCGTGCTCGTCGTGGCGCTCCCGGCGATCGCCGCGATCCTCGTCAAGCTCGCGATCCTGCTCGCGTTCGACGCGATCCAGCGCGCGGTCTCTTGACACGCTAGCAGAGTGATATCACATTGCCATCATGGCAATGAAAGAACGCGCTGCGGTGTCTAGCTCGGGGTGGCTCGCGATCCTCGTCGGCCTGGGGTTGCTCGTCGGCTCGGCGTATCCGTTCTCGCTGATCCAGCACCACCCGCAGGATCCGGCGGTGTACGGCATCGCCGGTGCCGCGATGATCGTGCTCGGCTTCATCCTGCTCGGCGGCAACATGGTGATCGGCCCGAACGAGGCACGCGTGCTGACGTTCTTCGGCCGCTACGCCGGCACGGTGCGCGAGCCGGGCCTGCGCTGGGTCAATCCGTTCACGTCGAAGAACAAGGTGTCGCTGCGCGCACGCAACTTCGAGACCGCGAAGATCAAGGTCAACGACGTCGAGGGCAACCCGATCGAGATCGGCGCGATCGTCGTGTGGAGGGTCGTCGACACCGCGCAGGCGCTGTTCGATGTCGAGAGCTTCTCGAGCTACGTGCAGATCCAGGCCGAGGCCGCGGTGCGCAACCTCGCGATGCACCACCCGTACGACAGTCACGACGACAAGGTGACGAGCCTGCGCGGCCAGTCCGACATCGTCGCGGAGCAGCTGCGCAAGGAGGTGGCGGAGAAGGTCAAGCCCGCGGGCGTCGAGATCCTCGACGCGCGGATCGCGCACCTCGCGTACTCGCCCGAGATCGCCCAGGCGATGCTGCAGCGCCAGCAGGCCGGCGCGATCATCGCGGCGCGCACGCGGATCGTCGAGGGCGCGGTGTCGATGGTCGAGATGGCGCTCGAGCAGCTCGCCAAGCGCGGCATCGTCGAGCTCGATCCCGAGCGCAAGGCGGCGATGGTGTCGAACCTGCTCGTCGTGCTGTGCGGCGAGCGCGGCACCCAGCCGGTCGTCAACGCCGGCACGCTGTACAGCTGATGCCCGAGCGCAAGCCGTTCCTGCTCCGCATCGATCCCGCCGTGCTCGAGGCGCTGCAGAGGTGGGCCTCGGACGATCTGCGCTCGCTCAACGCCCAGATCGAGTTCGTGCTGCGCGACGCGCTCGCGCGCGCGGGCCGCACGCCCGGCGGCAAGCGCGGCGGCCCATACAGATAAGACATTTGAACCGCCAAGACGCCGAGGCCGCCAAGCCGGAGCCAGAAGATCGATCTTCCTGGCTCGGGCTTGGCGGTCTTGGCGCCTTGGCGGTTCCATTCTCCTACGGGTTCGCGCCGGCGGCGCGCGCGGCGGCGAGCAGCGTGCCGTCGTCGACGAGCGCGCGGACCGCGGCGATGTCGGGCGACAGCGGGCGATCGACCAGCATCGCGGGCACCTTCGCCCGGATCGCGGCGTGCACCGCCTCGAGCGCGCGCGTCGTGGTGAGCGGCCGGCGCAGGTCGATGCCCTGCGCCGCGCACAAGAGCTCGATCGCGAGCACCGTGCGCACCTGATCGTGGATCGTGGCGAGCTTGAGCGCCGCGGTCGCGCCCATCGACACATGGTCCTCGCGGCCGGCGGAGCTCGGGATCGAGTCGACGCTCGCGGGATGCGCGAGCACCTTGTTCTCGCTGACCAGTGCTGCCGCGGCGACCTGGGCGATCATGAACCCGGAGTTGAGCCCGCTGTCGGGCGCGAGGAACGGCGGCAGCCCGCTCGACAGGTGCGGGTTGACGAGCTGCTCGACGCGGCGCTCGCTGATGTTCGCGAGCTCGGCGACCGCGATCGCGGCGGCGTCGAGCGCGAGCGCGACGGGCTGGCCGTGGAAGTTGCCGCCGCTGATCATCTCGCCTTCGTCGACGAACACCAGCGGGTTGTCGGTCGAGCTCGCGGCCTCGCGCTCGAGCACGGTGCGCGCGAACGCGAGCACGTCGCGGCTCGCGCCGTGGACCTGCGGCATGCAGCGCAGCGAGTACGGATCCTGGACCTTGCCGCAGTTCTCGTGCGACTTCGCGATCGCGGAGTCCGAGCCGGCGAGCAGCTCGCGGAGCAGCTGGCCGACCGCGAGCTGCCCGGGATGCGGGCGCGCCGCGATCACGCGCGGATCGAACGCGCGCACCGTGCCCTTGAGCGCCTCGAGCGACAGCGCGCCGGCGATGTCGGCGACGCGACACGTCGCCTCGGCGTCGAGCACCGCGAGCCCGCCGACGGCGGTCATGGGCTGCGTGCCGTTGAGCAGCGTCAGGCCTACCTTGGCCTCGAGCAAGAGCGGCGCGATCCCCGCGCGGCGCAGCGCCTCGGTGGCGGGGATCACCTCGCCGCCGT
>JBLMXA010000879.1:0-8947 GCA_050257515.1 Acidobacteriota bacterium
CAGCTGTGCGCGGGGCTCGCGGCCGCCCACGACGCCGGCGTCATCCACCGCGACCTCAAGCCCGACAACGTGCTCGTCGAGCGCGGCACCGAGCGCGTCGTGATCAGCGATTTCGGCATCGCGCGCTCGGGCGACGATCACGACGGCGTCACCCAGGTCGGCGCGGTCGTCGGCACCCCGCGCTACATGGCGCCCGAGCAGCTCGCCGGCCGCGAGGTCGACGCGCGCGCCGATCTGTTCTCGCTCGGCGTGATGCTGTTCGAGCTGGCGACCGGCATGCGGCCGTGGGCCGGCGACAACGCGATCGCGGTCGCGGTCGCGCAGGCGACGAGCCCGCCGCGCACGATCGAGGCGACGGCGCGCGACGTGCCGGCGGCGTTCGCGACGATCGTCGCGGAGTGCCTGCACCTCGAGCCCGAGCGCCGGCCGGCGAGCGCCGAGCTGATCGGCGCGGCGCTCGCGGCCGGTGACGCGTCGCTGCTCGCGAGCGCGACCCGCGCGGCGCGGCCCGCGAAGGCGGCGCGCGTCGACGTGCCGGCGACGGTCGCGCCACCCGAGCCGACGTCGCTCGCGGTGCTGCCGTTCCAGTGCGCGCCGGCCGACGAGTACCTCGCCGACGGCGTCGTCGAGGACCTGACCGACGCGCTGTCGACGACGGCGGGGCTGCGCGTGCGGCCCGCGGGGTTCGTGCGCACGCAGCCGGCGCCGGATCCGCGCGAGGTCGGCCGCGGGCTCCAGGTCGATCACGTCGTCGTCGGTACGCTGCGGCGCACGCCGCAGGGCCTGCGGCTCAACGCGCGGCTGATCGGCGTCGTCGATGGCTTCCAGATCTGGGCGAGCAAGCTCGAGTGCAGCGAGGCCGAGATCCTCGCGGCGAGCGCACAGCTCGTCCAGGGCGTCGCCGGCGCGCTGTCGACGCGCGCGACGTCGTCGACCCGGCCGACCGATCCGCGCGCGGTCGATCTCTACCTGCGCGCGCGCGCCGAGCAGCGCCGCTACTGGGCGACGCACGCGCAGGCCGCCGCCGATCTGCTCGAGCAAGCGGCCGCGATCGCGCCGACGTCGCCGCAGATCCTCGGCGCGCTCGCCCACGCGACGGTGCAGGCGTGGGTGTTCACCGGCAAGCCCGAGGTCGCCGCGCGCGCGCGCGTCCACGTCGAGCGCGCGCTCGCGACCGGACACGGCGAGGCGTACATCGCATCGGCGCAGTATCATTTCAACCAGGGCCAGTTCGAGCGCGGCGGCCGCGATCTCGGGATCGCGCTCGCGCGCGCGCCGATGTCGGCGACAGCGCACGAGCTCGCGGCCAACATCCTCGTCGAGATCGACAGCACGGGCGCCGCGCGCCACCACTACGAGACCGCGATCGGGCTCGATCCCGGGCGCGCCGACGTGATCGCATCCGGCCTCGCGCGGCTCGAGGCGCTGGAGGGCAAGTTCGAGGCAGCCGACGCGCGGATCGCCGCGCTCGTCGCGAATCTCGATCCGTCGGTCGTCCAGCTCGGCCTCGTGATGTCGGCACGGCTCGCCGGCTGGCGCGGCCGGCCGCAGCAATTGCTCGCCGCCGCGCGGCAGTTCACGCCGCGCATGGGTGCCGACGCGGCGCGGTTCGCCGGCATGGTGTCGCACGCGATCGACACGGGCAACCTCGACGCGGAGCAGTGGCGATCGCTGTGGACCGCGTTCGAGGGCGATCACGACCGCCCGGTCCGCCAGCAGCTGATGGGGCTGCAGATCCTGTCGGAGCTGCTGCTGATGATCGGCAAGGTCGACGCCGCGTTCGACACGCTCGACGCGGCGGCGCGGCTCGGCCTCATGGACCGCGTGTGGATCGACTCGTGCCCGCTGTTCCAGGGCCTGGGCACCCGGCAGCGCTACCACGCGATCCGTGGCAAGGTGGCGGCGCGCGCGAGCGCGGTGTTGACGGCGCTTCGCGCGAGCATCACGTGAAGGCGCCGTTAAGAACTGGCGCGCGCAGTTGCAAGACTGTCGCATCTACCTGAAACTGCCGCCGTGCGCCTCCGCGCTGCTGTCGTCGTGCCGCTCCTGCTCGCAGCGGTCGTGGCGCACGCGTCGACCGGCGCCTCGGTCTCGGGCATCGTCGACGACGCGCTCGGCCACCCGCTCGCCGGCGCGACCGTCGTCGTCCACGATCCGGCGGGCCAGACGGTCGCGCAGGCGGTCACCGGCAACGACGGCAAGTTCGCATTCCCGGAGCTGCAGCTCGGCGACTACACGGTCGAGGCGTCGTCGCCGGGGCTCGCGTCGGACCACCAGCACTTGCAGCTCGTCGCCGGCGAGGCGGCGCACGTCGAGCTGACGCTGCTCACCGAGGAGGTCGTCACGATCCACGAGAGCTGGGCAGTGCCGCCGCCGCCGCCGGCGACCGGCAGCGTGACCACGGTGACGCGCCAGAAGCTGCAGGAGCAGCCCGGCGGCGAGGACCGGCCGATCACCGAGGTCGTCGCCACCCAGCCGGGCGTCGTCCAGGACGCGCTCGGCAACATCTACGCGCGCGGCAATCACGCGAACGTGCAGTACCAGATCGACGGCGTACCGGTGCCCGACTCGGTCGGCTCGCTGTTCGCGGCGTCGATCCCGACGCGGCTCGTGCAGTCGCTCCAGGTCTACACCGGCGGCATGCCCGCCGAGTTCGGCGACCGGCTCGGCGCGGTCGTCGACCTGGCGACGCGCGGCGCCGGCGATCACCCCGAGGGCAGCGCGCAGATCCGCTACGGCTCGTACCAGACCGTCGAGCCGGGCGTCGCGTACTCGTCGCCGGTGACCGATCACACGAGCGCGTTCGTCGGCGGCAGCTATCAGTACTCGCAGCGAGCGCTCGATCCGCCGTCGATCGATCCGATCCTCCACGACACCGGCACCACCGGCCGCGTGTTCGGGCGCTTCGACTACACGCCGTGCGACGCGAACCACTACGAGCTGTTCGCGACGTACGGGCACAACCGGTTCCAGATCCCGCTCGATCCGAGCGCGCAGCCGGGCAGCACGATGCCGGATCGGTACGGCAACACGCCGCCGCCGTTCGTGCCGCACGACACCGACGCGACCGAGACCGAGGACGAGCTGTTCGTCGCCGGCGCGTACACGCACCGCTACGAGGCCGGCCACGGTCAGATCATGGTCGCGCCGATCTACAAGCTGTCGCGCGGCGTCCTGTACGGCGACGCGCGCCACGCGCTCGGCGCGCTCGCCGAGCCGGGCGCGACGGCCAGCGACGTCACGCGCGTCGCGCACCACGCCGGCGGCGTCCTCGCGTACACGCTGCCGCGCGGCGAGCACACGCTCAAGGTCGGCGCGCAGGCCGACTTCCTGCACGGCACGACCGACTTCACGTCGTACGTGCGCGACGACGCGAGCGGCGGCATCGACCAGAGCATGACGGCGAGCGGCCGCGACACCACCGACGCGCTGTCGTCGGGGGCGTACGTCCAGGATCACTGGGCGCACGGCCCGCTCGCGGTCGACGCCGGGCTCCGGTTCGACCAGCTGCACGTGATCCTGCAGGGCGGGGCGACCGACGACTCGTTCGGCGTCAGCCCGCGCCTCGGCGGCAGCTACGCGATCACGAAGAACACGATCGCGCACGCCTACACGGGCGTGTTGTGGCAGCCGCCCGCGCCGCTCGACGCGGCGAACGCGGCGCGCGCGCTCGGCGTCGTGCCGGCCGGCGAGATGGTGACGTACGACCTCAAGCCCGAGACCGACGTGTTCGGCGAGCTCGGCATCGAGTCGCGCGTCGCGAACCCGCTGCGCGTCGGGCTCACCGGCTGGGGCCGCTACGCGTGGAACCAGCTCGACGACACCGCGATCGGCTCGACGAGCCTGCTGTCGAACTACAACTTCGAGCGCGGGCGCGCGGCCGGCCTCGAGGGCAGCGTCGAGCTGCGCGTCGGGCCGTGGCTCTCCGCGTTCGGCAACGGCTCGCTCGGCCTCGCCGAAGGTCAGGGCATCGCGTCGGCGAAGTATCTGTTCACCGCCGAGGAGCTCGCGAACCGCGGCTGGCAGACGCTCGATCACGCGCAGACGTGGACCGCGAACGCCGGCGCGACCGTGCGCCAGGCCAACTTCACGCTGACCACCGCGCTCGCGTACGCCTCGGGCCTGCGCACCGGCCCGACGAACACCGCGCACGTGCCCGGCCACGTGCGGATCGACGAGTCGATGCAGTACACGTTCGAGGCGCACGGCTACCACGTGCGCGTCGCGGTCGACGTCATCAACGTGTTCGACGCGCGCTACGCGTACCGCATCGGCAACGGCTTCGTCGGCAGCTCGTACGGCGCGCCGCGCGAGGTGTTCCTGTCGCTGACGCTGCCGCTCGCGGCCGAGCCGCACCACCTCGGCGAGTAGTCAGCTTCGATCCTCGACGAGCGAGCCGTCGGGGTGCTCCCTGAAGCGCTTGCCGCAGTTGCGGCAGGACACGCGCTCGGCGCTGGCGCGCGAGAACCACGACCGCGGCTCGCCCGCGAGGCTGCGGTCGCCGCCCCAGTAGCAGGCCGGGCACGCCAGCGGCATGAGATCGCTGCCGGCCATGCCGCCCATCACGATCAGGAACACGATCGCGACGATGAGGATGAACAGGATCGTCATTCGTCCTCCGGGTTCTTGACGAGGCGCGGGCCGGATCCGGGCGGCACCGGCGGCTCGCCCGGCGCGCTCGCCGAGTCGCGCGTGAACGAGATGAACGCCATCGACGGCCGCCGCGACGCCTCGGTCGTGACGAACCGGATGCCCTCGAGCTGCCAGCCGCGGCCGACCCAGGCGTTGACCGCCTCTTCGATCGACTCGTCGGTGACGATCGACAGCTCGACGAACTTGTACTCGAGACCCACGCGCGGCTACCGCTGCTTCGCCAGCAGCTTGCACGCGTACGGCGCGTGGTAGCTGATGATCATGTCCGCGCCGGCGCGCCGCATGCCGAGCAACGTCTCCATCACGACGCGGTCCTTGTCGATCCAGCCGTTCGCGGCCGCCGCCTCGATCATCGCGTACTCGCCGCTGACGTTGTACGCGGCGATCGGCATGTTGATCTCGTCGGACACCGCACGGATCACGTCGAGGTAGGCGAGCGCCGGCTTGACCATCACGATGTCGGCACCCTCGGCGACGTCCATCGCGACCTCGCGCAGCGCCTCGGCGACGTTCGCGGGATCCATCTGGTGGCCGCGGCGATCGCCCTCCTTCGGCGTCGATTCCACCGCGTCGCGGAACGGCCCGTAGTAGCCGCTCGCGTACTTCGCCGAGTACGCCATGATCGCGACCTGCTCGAAGCCGTCCTCGTCGAGGCTCTCGCGGCATGCGGTGACGAAGCCGTCGAGCATGCCGCTCGGGGCGACGACGTCGACGCCGGCCTTCGCGTAGCTGACGACCGTGCGCGCGAGGTTCTCGAGCGACGCGTCGTTGTCGAGCTCGCCGTCGTGCAGCACGCCGCAGTGGCCGTGGTCGGTGTACTCGCAGAAGCACGCGTCGGCCATCACGACGAGCGACGGCCGCGCCTTCTTGATCGCGCGGATCGCCTTCTGGACGACGCCCTGATCCTTCCACGCCTCGGAGCCGACCGCGTCCTTGTGCTCGGGGATGCCGAACAGGATCACGCCCGGGATGCCGAGATCGGCGACGCCGAGCGCCGCGTCGACCGCCTTGTCGACCGACAGGTTCGACTGGCCGGGCATCGACGGGATCGGCTTGGTCACGCCCGAGCCCGGGACGACGAACAGCGGGTAGATGAAGTCCTCGGGGGCGAGCCGCGTCTCGCGGATCATCGACCTCAGGCCCTCGGTGCGCCGCATCCGCCGCGGCCGGTAGTCCGGGTAGTTCATCGTCTAGTGGGATACACCGAGCCGACCGCGCGCGCTATTCCCTCGGGCGTCGGCGTCGCGGCGACCGCGACGTCGGCGACGCCCGCCTCGCGCACCGCCTGCGCCGTGGTCTCGCCGATCGCACAGAACTTCGTATGGATCTGCGCGAGTGGCCCGACGATCGCGCCGAGCGCGGCGACCTGCGACGGTGCGAACACCGCGCACACGTCGGCGCGGCCGTGGCGCAGCACGTCGGCGCCCTCGCGCACGCCAGGATCGCCGCGGTCGACGGCGAGCGTGCGATAGGCGATGACATCGACGACCTCGGCGCCGGCCGTCCGCAACAGCTCCATCGCCTCGACCCTGCCCTCCTCGGCGCGCGGCACGAGCACGCGGCGGCCGTACATCGGCCGGCTCGCGATCAGGCGGCGCGCGAGATCGCCGCCGTCGCGCACGCCCTCGGGGTGGTGCGCGGCGAGCTTCAGGATCTCGAGCGCGCGGCGGGTCGCCGGGCCGACCGCCCACACCTCCGGCAGCTCGCCGCCGGCCGCCGCCTTCGCGAGCTCGTGCGCCGCGCGCGGGCTCGCGACGATCACCGCGTCGAACGTGCCCGACGCGAGCGCGCGGGCGAGCGCCTGCGGGTCCGCGGGTGGGCCGTGCCTCGTCACCGGCATCGCGACGACCTCGAGCCCGAGCGGGGCGAGCGCCGCGGCGTACGCGGCGGCCGACGCGGGATCGCGGGTGAGCACGGCCTTGGCCATGCCCCATGCTATCGTGCGCACGTGCGTTTCATCAGTCTCGCCGTGCTCGCGATCGCGTGCTCGAGTGGGGCCAAGCACGACGATCCGGTCACCATGCCCTCCAGCGGCTCGGCACAGGCGAAGGCGCAGGTTCACATCGCGACGGACAAGGGCCCGCTGGCGGTCGACGTCGAGGTCGTGTCGACCGAGGCCGACATCGAGCGCGGCCTCATGTTCCGCGAGCACCTCGATCCCGACGCCGGCATGCTGTTCCTGCTCGGCCACGACAAGGACTGGGCGTTCTGGATGCACAACACGCTGATCCCACTCGACATGATCTTCATCCGCCGGGACATGACGATCGCGGGCGTGGTGCAGAACGCCGAGCCCAAGACCGACACGCTGCGCAAGGTCGGCGAGCCGTCGCTGTACGTGCTCGAGGTCAACGGCGGCTATTGCGCCGCCCACCGCGTCGCCGCGGACCAGAAGGTGTGGTTCGACAACGTCGATCCGCGATAGGGCGCCCGCTGGGCGGTCCTCACTATCGACAACCTGCCGTCGAGACTATGGCCGAGATCACGGCAGGCCCGACCGTTTTGCGCTTATTGTGCGGGCGCACGGTTCTGCGATAGAACCGCCGTCAACGAAACCTGAGGGGAACCCAATGGCCTTCCATCGTCCGTTTATTTTCGCGGCGCTCCTGCCGGCCTCGCTCATCGCGTGTGGCAGCGATAGCGGCCAGCCCGTCCCGCAGGGCGCGCACTACCACTACGTCGTGAACCAGATCAACGTTCCGACGAACAACACCCAGTCGCGCGCGTACGGCCTCGATCTCAACGGCGATGGCACGGTCGACAACCAGCTCGGCATGGTGCTCGGCACGCTCGTGTCGACGGCGCACTTCGACATCCAGGGCAACATCAACACCGCGGTCGCCGACGGCAGCATCATCCTGCTCGCCGACTTCCAGACCAAGGACTTCACCAACACGACCGCGGCCGGCATCTCGGCCTACCTCGGCACGAACCCGATGCCGGCGGCGTGCAACGGCTCGGCGGACACGACCTGCCAGCACCACCTGACCGGGTCGGCGTCGTTCGACCTGTCGGCGAACCAGCCGACGAACGCGGCGCTCGCCGGCAAGATCGTCAACGGCACGTTCACCGGCGGCCCCGGTCACGTGTCGCTGCAGATCGCGCTCGGCGGCACCGGCGGCATCGAGCTCGACCTGATCGGCGCGCGCGCCAAGGCGTCGGACATCAGCGACACCGCGATCGGCTCGACGACGATGCCAAACACGGCGACCTCGTCGTCGTCGGGCGGCGTGATCCTCGCCGGCGCGGTGACGCAGGACGATCTCAACAACAAGATCATCCCGGCCGTCGCGTCGCAGATCGCACCGATCGTCGTGCGCGACTGCTGCGGCACCGGCAACACCGCCCACCCGACGTGCGATCCGAACGCGACGCCGAACGCGTGCTACTGCGCCGACGGCTCGACCGGCAAGACGATCCTCGGCCTGTTCGACACCAGCCCGAAGGACTGCGCGGTGACGACGGACGAGATCTCGAGCAACAGCCTGATCATGAGCCTGCTCGCGCCCGACGTCACGATCGAGGGCAAGATGGCGCTGTCGCTCGGCATCAACGTGACCGCCGTCGGCGCGACGTTCACGCCGCCGGGACAGTGATCACGCGGGAATGATCGACACACCCGCGCTCGCGAGGCGCGCCGAGCCGACGAGGCCGGCTTCGTCTCCGAGCTCGGCCTGGACGATCGTCAAGGTCTCCATCGCCGCGACGGGCGCCGCGACCTCGAGCGACGCGACGGTGAGCTGGTAGAGCGTCGGGCAGCGCGCGAGCACGCCGCCGCCGAGCACGAGCCGCTCGGGGTTGAGCACGGCGATCGCGTTGGCGAGCGCGACCGCGATCAGCGGCGCGAGCTCGCTCCACAGCGCGAGCGCCCAGTCGTCGCCGTCGGCGGCGGCCATGTCGACGTGGCCGGGGTGCACGTGCTCGGCTCCGCCGGCGAGCCGCACCGCCTCGCTGCGCGCGCCGCCGGCGAGCTCGTGGCGGATCCGCGCCTGGATGTAGCTGCCGCCGGCGTAGGCCTCGACGCAGCCGCGCTGGCCGCACGCGCACGGCGCGGCGTCCTCGTCCCACCTCACCTTGACGTGGCCGATCTCGCCGGCGCAGTTGCTCGCGCCCTCGACGAGCGCGCCGGCCGCGATCACGCCGCCGCCGATGCCGGTGCCGACGTAGACGCCGAGCACGTCGCGGCAGCCGCGTGCGGCGCCCGCGACCGCCTCGCCCCACACGATCGCGTTGACGTCGTTGTAGACGCCGACGGCGAACCGCGGGCCGAGCCGGCGCGCGAGCTGGCGGCCGA
>JBLMXA010000880.1:0-5211 GCA_050257515.1 Acidobacteriota bacterium
TCTCGACGGGGCAGGGCGCGGAGACGTTCGCGCGCGCGATGGGCACCGGCGAGGACCTGTTCGCGGTCGGCCTCGACGCCGGCGCGCTGATCTCCGACGAGATGCTCGACGGGCTGCGCCATAGCGCGGTGACGCGGCTGTTCATCGACCCGCAGATCGACGAGGCGAGCGGCGACGTGTTCGGCAAGATCCTCCGGCTCGCGCCGGTCAGCTAGTCGAGGCCGCGGACGATCGGTCCGTCGTCGTCGTCGCTCGGATCGAGCTCGCGGAACGCCAGCTGCGGCGTCCACCGCGGCTTGCGGATGTACAGCGGCGCCGGCGCGTCGGGCGGCACGTGGGTCTCGAGCGCGTCGGACAGCGACGCGAGCTCGAGCTGGACCTCGGCGGCACTCGGCCGGTCCCAGCGATCGAACGCGAGCATCTGATCGACGAGCGCGGTCAGCGAGCGCGGGGCATCGGGGCAGCGCGACGCCGCCGCGATCACCGAGCCATCGTCGTCGACCGCGATCGGCACCGCGTCGTCGATCGGCGTGCCGGTCAGCGCCTCGTACGCGATCACGCCGAGCGCGTAGACGTCGGCGCGGTCGTCGATCGCGTCGCCGCGCACGAGCTCCGGCGCGGCGTGGCCGTCGGATGGCGAGCTGCGCGCGATCTTGCCCGCGTCGTGCGCGCGCGCATCGCCCCAGTCCGCGAGGCAGACCGGGAACCGGCGAGGATGGCCGGTGAGCACGATGCGATCGGGGCGCAGGCCGCCGTGGACGACGCCGCGGCGGTGCGCGTGGGCGAGCACCTCGGCGAGATCGCGGACGAGCTCGACGACGTCGGCCGGCTCGAGCGCGTCGCGCTGGAGCATGCGGCCGAGCGTGAACCCGTCGATGCGCTCGCACGCGAGCCACGGCCGGCGATACGACAGCAGCCCCGACTCGTACACGCGCACGATGCCCGGATGATCGAGCGCTTCGAGGAAGCACGCCTCGCGCATCAGCTGCAGCGCGGCCTCCGGCTCGGCGACCTGGATCACCGCGCGGCGCGGTAGCACGCAGTGAGTTGCCTGGTACCGCTCGCGCCCGCCGCCGCCCGAGACACGCCGCTCGACCTGATAGTTCCCGATCCTCTCCACGCGCGGCGGCATATCACGGGATCGGCTGCGCGATCTGTACAAAAACGTTCAGGGCAACTGCCAACGGTTGTCCGCAGTGACGTGGAAGTTGCCGATCGCGACGCGGTCGAACCGTCCGTCCGCGCGCTTGCGCAGGACCGCCCAGTCCATGCCGCGCAGCGGCACGTCGTCGACGTGCTCGAGATCGCTCGCGCGGGCGGCCTGGTAGACGACGACGCCGTGGGCCGGATCGTCGGGCTTCGGCCAGCACGCGACGAGCACGAGCCCGGGCCCCGTGAACGTGCGCGAGCCGAGCACGAGCCCGTGGTCGTCGAGCTTCCAGCCGGCGCGACGCGCGAGCTCGGCGACGGCCGGGTCGTCGCCGGTGCCCTTGACGCCGAGCCGGGCGAGCCCCGGCGTGATCGGACCCAGGAACGGCAGCTGCGGCAGGCCGTGCTCGGCGTACTCGCTCGCGGTACGCGCGAACAGCGCGGCGAGCTCGGGCACGGCCTTGTCGACCTCGCGGCGGTGGTGCGCGAGCAGGTCGGCGAGCGCGCTCGTCCAGTAGAAGCCGCGGCGCACCTGATCGCGCGTCGTGTCGGCGGCGACCTGCGGCGGCTTGCGGTCGCGCGCGTAGACCACCGTCACCGCGCGCACGACCGCCTCGTCGACCATGATCTGCGGCGCGCCGTACGCCTGGTGCTGCATCTCGCTGTGGACGTGGCCGAACAGCGCCTCCGCCGGCGCGCGCAGCTCGCCCCAGTGACGCTCGACGAGCGGGTTGACGAACGAGTGCGCCATCTCGTGGACGAGCGTCGCGATCACGTCCTCGTCGACCACGGGCAGCCCGTCGGCGTCGACCTGCCCGAGCCCCATGATCTGGTACATCGCGGCATCGTCGTGGACGCCGTAGCTCGCCGGACCGTTCAGCAGCGCGGGCACGACGACGAAGCGCTGGCCGCTCGCGCCGAACATGCCGTCGAACCACGTGCCCGGGTTCTCCGCATCGAGCGCCGCCGCGAAGCGATGCTCGACGGCCCGCACGTACGCGGCGTGCGCGGCGAGGAACGCGTCGAGCTTCGCGTCGGCGGCGAACGCGCGGAGCTGCGCGGCGTACGCGGCGACGTCGACGTCCTTCCAGCGCGCGTCGTCGAGCGTGCCGTGGACCGCGAGCTGGTCGTCGAGGTGGACGGCGAGCTGCATCGGCGCGTCGTAGCCGATGCCGCGGTCGCGCAGCTGGCGCGTCATCGCGACGGCGGGGTGCTGCGCGAACGGCGCGAACGCGCGGTCGACATCGGCGACGTACGGCGTCGGCAGCGCCTGGGTGTACTCGCTGCCGCCGGCGAGCCGCTGCAGGATCGCGATCAGCTCGACGCGACGGTCGACGTGGACGTCGCTGCCGTGGACCTTCGGAGCGGACGAGTGACAGGCGACGAGCAGGGCGATCGCGAGGGCGCGCACGTCACGACAGTAGCGCGAGTAGGTCCTCGCGCGTGATCGCGGTGGCGCCTCCCGCCTCGGACAGCGCCGCCTCGGCGAGGCCGCGCTTGCGCTCCTGCAGCTCGAGGATGCGCTCCTCGACGGTGTCGCGCGCGACCATCCGGTACACCATCACCGGCTTGTCCTGGCCGATGCGGTGTGCGCGGTCGGCGGCCTGGTCCTCGACCGCCGGGTTCCACCACGGATCGACGAGGAACACGTGATCGGCCGCGGTGAGGTTGAGGCCGGTGCCACCGGCCTTGAGCGACAGCAGCATCACCGGAGGGCCGTCGTCGGCCTGGAACTTCGTGACGACGCCGGCGCGATCGACGGTCGACCCGTCGAGCCGCACGAAGCCGACACCCTCGCGCACGAGGTGCGGCTCGATCAGATCGAGCAGCGACGTCCACTGCGAGAACACGAGCGCGCGGTGGCCGTCGGCGACCGCGTCGTCGATCGCGCCCATCAGCCGCTCGAGCTTGGACGAGCTCTGCGGCGCCGCGCCGGCTCGCACCGCGCCGGGCAGCAGCGCGGGGTGGCACGCGGCCTGGCGCAGCCGCAGCAGCGCCTCGAGCGCCTGCATCACGCCGCCGCCGGCCTCGAGCAGCTTGACGATGTCGCGCTGGGTCGCGGCGCGGATCGTGTCGTAGGTGACGCGCTCGGCCTCGTCGAGCTCGACGTAGAGGATCGAGTCGGTGCGCGGCGGCAGCTCCTTCGCGACCTCGCGCTTCATGCGGCGCAGCACGAACGGCCGGATCCGCTCGCGCAGGTGCGCGGCGGTCGTCGCGTCGCCGAGGCCGATCGGCTCGGCCCACCGCTCGCGAAAATCGGCGAGCCCGCCGAGCAGCCCGGGGTTCGTGAAGTGGAGCTGGCTCCACAGCTCGTCGAGCCGGTTCTCGACCGGCGTGCCCGACAGCGCGAGCTTCCACGCGCCCTTGAGGCGGAACGCGGCGCGCGCGACCTGCGAGTCGGGGTTCTTGATCGTCTGCGACTCGTCGAGGATCACGGTGTCCCACGCGACCGCGGCGAGCGTGTCGATGTCGTTGCGCAGGATCGGGTAGCTCGTCAGCACGACGTCGGCGCCGGTGTCGAGCGCGCGGCGCGCACCGGAGTAGATCGCGACGCGCAGGTCGGGGCGGAACCGCTGCGCCTCGGCCTGCCAGTTGAACAGCACGCTCTTCGGCGACACGACGAGCGTGCGTCCCTTGAGCGCGGCGAGCGCCTCGATCGTCTTGCCGAGGCCCATGTCGTCGGCGAGCACGCAGCCGAGGCCGGTGTCGCGGCAGAACGCGAGCCAGTCGACGCCGCGCTGCTGGTACGGCCGCAGCTCGCCGACGATGTGCGCCTCGCTGTGCGGGATGCCGTCGAACCCCGCGAGCAGCGGGCGCAGCCGCTCGAGCTGTGGCGGCGGTGGCCGGTCGAGATCCTCGCAGAGCTTCGCGAGATCGGGCAGCGAGTAGATCGGCAGCCGGTGATCGCCTCCGC
This sequence comes from Acidobacteriota bacterium, assembly GCA_050257515.1. Lineage (GTDB taxonomy): Bacteria > Myxococcota_A > Polyangia > Haliangiales > Haliangiaceae > JABFXX01. The sequence continues at coordinate 4,064 of JBLMXA010000880.1, forward strand.
GCGTAGCGAGTAGATCGGCGAGCCGCTCGCCGTGCTGGTCGAGCCACGACATCGGCAGCCGGCCCCAGCCGCCGCCCTGCAGCGGCACGATGTCGACGCCGGCCTGCCACGCGCGCAGGACCGCGCCGATCGAGGACGTGCGGCCGCCGCCCTTGACCTCGACGTCGACCTTGTCGCCGTCGATCTGGACGTCGACGGTGAGGTCGACCGCCTTCGCCGCGTTCGCCGTCTTGGCGTCGGTGCGCAGCCACGAGGCGAGCCCCTGCTGCATCGCGAATGCCTCGCGGCCGACGAGCTCGACGCGGCGGCCCGGCACGAGGTTGAGCTCGTCGCGCAGGCGGTGGACGAGCCGGCGCTCGGCATCCTCGTCGCGGACCGGCAGCGCGCCCGACAGGTGGACGAGCGTCCTGCCGTCGACGCGCGCGCGCGGCGGGTCGCCGTAGACGAGCGTGGGAAACACGAGCAGCTTGTCGCCGTCCTGATCGACGGCGAAGTCCATGCGCGGCTCCTCGCGGCCGCCGAGCTGCGGCAGCGCCTTGGCGCGTACCTCGACCGCGATGCGCTGCGCGAGCGCCGGCAGCATCTTGCCGATCAGCTCCGGCACCGACGCGCGCGGCACGTCGAAGTGCTGCGGCAGCTTCTCCATCTTCGGCCCCGCGAGGTCGACGGCGCCGATCGGCCGCAGCACGTCTCCCCTCGTCCGCGCGACGCCGACCGCGACGATCTCCTCGACGTCCGGATCCCTGTCGAGCGTGACGCGCACGCCGCCGTCGGCGAGGTCGTCGATCACCGCGCGCGGCAGCACGGGCTCGCCGCTCGTCTTCACCCGCTGGTCGCGCCAGCGCACGTCGCGCGCCTGCTCGAGCACCGCGAGCAGGCGGTCGAGCTTCTCGCCGCTGACCGGCACCGCGCGCGTGCCGAGGATCTGGTCGGCGAGCAGATCGGCCTCGATCGTGGCGACCTTCGCCGCGGTGCCGCTCGCGATCATGGACATCAGCGCCCCGGCGACCGGCTCGAGCTTGTCGCCGCGCACGATCGCGCGCTCGACCTTCACGCCGCCGGGGTCCGGCACCAGCGTGTAGCGAAGCGTCCCATCTGCGGCCGCCGGCACCGCGTGGTCGCCGGCGAGCACCGCGGCGACGACGTGG
>JBLMXA010000881.1:0-3716 GCA_050257515.1 Acidobacteriota bacterium
CTGTCCTGGCGTGCATGGCGCCTTGGCGGCCCATCTTCTGCGTCTTCCGATGCGTCGCCCCATGACGCCGCGCGGCTGATGGGCCGCCAACAACGCTTCTTCGCGCGCGGCGCGGGCCCCAAGAAGCCGCCTGGCGTCTGTCGTGGCGTGCATGGCGTCTTGGCGGCCCATCTTCTTCGCCTCGAAATGCGTCGCCTGATGTGACGCCCGGTCTGCGGGTGGACCGCCTGGACGCGGTGGCCAAGAGTGCTTCTTCTCGCGCGCAGCGCGCGAAAAGACCGCTTGGCGTCTGTCGTGGCGTGCATGGCGTCTTGGCGGCCAGGCTGCTTCTTTCGGTGCTCCGGGTGCTACGGTGATGTCATGCGTACCCTGATCGCGCTCTCGCTCGTCGCATCGCTCGCTTCGTGCTCGCACAAGAAGTCCTCCGGCATCGTCGACGATGCGGAGGCGCGCAAGCTGCTGCTCGATCGCAACTGGATCGACGTCATGCCGAAGACCGAGCGCGACAAGCTGCACGTCTATCGCTTCGTGCCGAGCATGGGCGGTGGCGTGTACCAGGACCGCACGATCTTCAAGGGCACGTTCGAGCTGTTCCAGTTCACGACCGAGCGCGACGAGATCCACTTCAACCTGCTCGAGACCCACGACGAGGTGACGAGCAAGTTCCACATCGAGACCATCGACGGCCCGGCGCCGTTCGATCTCAAGCTCACGATCGACGCGGATCCGCGCGGCCCGCAGGTCTACTACGGCATGCGCGCCGAGACCGATCGCGACGGCGCGCACCTCGAGCAGCTGCTGCACAAGTGATCACGAGCAGCCAGCCCGCGCCGCCGCCGGCCGCGCAGCCGCCGCCCGCGACGATCTCGTTGCGGCACTTCGACGAGCAGCCATCGCCGTCGGCGGTGTTGCCGTCGTCGCACTGCTCGCCGATGTCGACGATGCCGTCACCGCACACCGCGCTCTTGTCGAAGCCGACGAAGCACACGTCGTCGAGATTCCAGCCGCCGAGCTGCTTGGACAGGTCGCTCGCGAGCGTCCACTTTGCCTGCACGAGCCCGTCGTCGCCGACGTACGGCGTCGCGTCGAGGTCGACGAACCGCCACTCGCGATCGACGTGATCGAGCGTGCCCGTGCGATCGAGCGCGTTGCGCCACACGCGCGTGCCGTTGATCTCGATCGTCGCCTGATCGAAGCTGCCGTCCTCGATCGACAGCCAGCGCCAGAACTGCAGGTGCACGCTGCGGTACGCCGACGCGTCGATCGGCGGCGACTCCACCGTCGTCAGCGTGTTCGGCTCGTACGTGCCTGGCGGCGCGAGCGTCGTGCCGAGCACGCCGGTGCCGCTGTGCGCCGCCGGCGGATCGTGTGCCGCGACGCCCGCGGTCGGCGTGCCGACCTGCCACTCGCCCTGGACGTTGCCGGTCTGCTGCCACATCGGATCGCCGTCGTCGAAGTGCTCGCAGAAGATCGGCAGCGGCGTGCCGACGAACCGCTCGTACATCGGATCGGCGGGGTTCTCGGGCAGCACGACGTGCGAGCCGTCGTCGAGCGCGGCGTCGATCGTGTACATGACGATCGTGCCGTCGGGCACGCTCGGGAACGTGCCGGTCCACGTCCCGGCGTGCTCGGCGAGCGCGAACGTTCCGGGCACGCCGTCGCCCACCTGCCACACGACGGTGATGCCGACGACCTGCGAGACCGGGCACGCGCCGGCCGCGGGCGTCGTGACCGCGACCGCGATGGCGTCGCCGGTGACGGTCGGCGACGCGACGATCGTCGGCTGGTAATCGGCGCCGGCGAGCCCGTGCGCGCCGAACGCGCGCTGGATGTCGCAGTAGTGCGGCGTGCCGTTCGACAGGTCGCCGTCGTTGTCGTCGGCGACGAGCGCGGCGAGGTAGCTGCCCGGGATGTCGGCGGCGCGCTCCATCACGCCGGCGAAGATCGCCTCGGCCTGCGCGACGCCGGCGGTGTGGCCGAGCGACGCGACGAGCCGCGTGCGCAGGTCCCACAGCGCGCCCGACACCACCTCGCCCGCGAGGTGCGGATCGTAGTCGTCGTCGTCGGGCCACCGCCGCTCGAGCCCGTACGGATCGATGTCGCGCATCGGCTTGTCGTCGAAGTACAGGCCGCGGCCGACCGCCGCGTCCTCGGTGATGTTCGCGGCGTTGAAGTCGGCGAGGCCCTCCGACAGCGGCACGTCGTACGCGCCCATGCCGGCGATGATCGCGTGGTTGTGGAGCGTGTGGCCGAACTCGTGGAACACGATGTCGGCGATCCGGCCGGTGTTCTGGCACGCCCCCATCGCGCGCGTGAAGTGGACGTCCTGCGGCGTCGCGAACGCGTTGCATGGGGTGCCGTCCTCGTTGACGTCGAACGACAGCGGCGTGTCGAGCCAGGTGCCGAGCGATGGCTCGATCACGCGCGCGCGCGCCTTCGCGATGTTCGCGTACACGTACGTCGAGAGCTCGGCGTCGCCGTACTCGTTGCTCGCGAGCGACCACATCGTCGGCACGCCCGGCTGCGCGACGAGCGACGCGGACGCGAGCGGCTGCGCGGCGTCGACGATCGTCACGAACATGCCGGAGAGGCCCGGCGCGACGGTCACGGTGCCGGTGCCGGTCCACGTGAAGCTGCCGTCGGTGCCGGTCGTCGCCGCGCCGCCGTTGATCGTGATGTGCGCGCCCGGCGCGGGCTGCAGCGCGCGCGGTCCCGTCGCGTAGCGCAGGCCGGCGTCGTAGACGAGCGTGCTCGTCGCGTCGAGCACCTTGCGCGTGCGGCCGACCTCGCCGGTCGCGTCGACGTAGACGTCGAAGTCGCCGGCGTCGATCACGTCGACCGCGCGGTAGTCGCCGCTGGCCAGGCGCAGCACCGCGGTCGCGCGCGGCAGCACGGCCGGGATGTTCGGCTTGACGCGCGAGCTGATCGCGAACAGCCGGTCGTGCGCGAACACAAATCCGATCTGTCCGCCGATCACCGGCGCGCCGTGCCACACCTGACCAAACCCGACGGTGCGCACCCCGCGATCGACGCGATTGGCGACGACCACGAAGTCGCCGGCGCCGGGCGCGAGCACGTCGCGGTGGGCGGCGAGGAACGCGCGCGCCGCGCGCTCGGCGATCGCGGCATCGGCGTCGGCGCCGGGCACGTCGACGTGGCCGCCCCACAGCCATGCCGGCACGCCGGTGTCGCGATCGACGGTCGCGTGCCAGCCGGCGAGCTCGCGCGGCGTCGCCGCAGCCGTGCTCGCGACGAGCACGGCGGCACACGCCAGCGCCGGGATCCTCATGCCAGCAACCATGCCACGCCGCCGGGCCGCCGAGGATGAGGCGGATCACTCTAGCCGCCGTGGATGTCCACCGCGCCCAGCGCCCAGTCGTCGGCGCCACCGTTCTCGGTCCAGGTCATCGTGACCGAGGCCGCGCCGGGCTTCGTGCTGCCGGCCGCCCACATGCTGCGCGACACGTTCCACCGCGGGGTCTGGCCCGTCCCGGCGCTCACGCTGCTGGGGTTGGTATCGACGACGAGCGTGTCGACGACCAGGTCGTTCGCCGCGCTCGTGACGGTCACCGACGGCGACGGCGGCGGATTGCCCCCGGCGGCGCCCGAGAACGCTCCGGTCGGAATGACCTGATCGACGCCGGTGAACGACACCGAGCCGGCGACGACCTGGCTGATCGTGCCCGTGAACGTCACCGTGACGGTCTGGGCCCCGG
>JBLMXA010000882.1:0-8871 GCA_050257515.1 Acidobacteriota bacterium
CTCGACCAGGCGGGGCGACGCGTGCGCCGGCAACTCGTCATCGGCGAGCCGCACGTACTCGACGCCCGCGGCGTGGAACGCGAACAAGAGCTGCGGGCTGCGCGCGGGCTCGGAACGAGGATGAGCAACCGTCGCGGCCACCCCGAGCGCGGCGAGCGCGACGTGGCGGCCGACCCGCGGGGATTCGAGGAGAGCGAGCATGTCCGAGGTTTTTGCAAGCCTCGCACCGCGCGCGAGCCGAGGCGCGACGCGGCGTTGCGGCCGGCGTGCGCCGCGCGAGACGCAGTGTTCGCGCCGCCGCGCACCATTGACGCGCTCGCCGGCGGTGGCCACCATGCCCGGGATGACGCGCGATCCGATCCTCCAGGTGCTGCCGCTCGGGATGCCCTGGCAGACGCTCGATCCGTTCCTGTTCTGTGTCCACCATGACGACGCCTACCCCGCCGGCAACGACCGGCTCGGGCCCGCGGCGCCGCTCGCCGGCCGCGACCTCGGTCAGGACTTCTCGCGCAAGGACGGCTGGAGCATGTACCACGGCCAGACGGTGCCGGGGTTCCCGCAGCATCCGCACCGCGGCTTCGAGACCGTCACGATCGCGCGGCGCGGGCTCATCGATCACTCCGACTCGCTCGGCGCGGCGGCGCGGTTCGGCCGCGGCGACGTGCAGTGGCTGACCGCGGGCAAGGGCATCGTCCACTCCGAGATGTTCCCGCTGCTCGACGCGAGCGCGGGCAACCACGTCGAGCTGTTCCAGATCTGGCTGAACCTGCCGCGCGCCGACAAGCTCGTCGAGCCGCACTTCGCGATGCTGTGGGACCACGACGTGCCGCGCGTGCGCGACGGCGGCGCCGAGATCACGGTGATCGCGGGCGCGCTGGGCGACGCGCGGCCGGCGCCTCCCCCGCCGCACTCGTGGGCGGCGCGCGACGGAAGCGACGTCGCGATCTGGTCGATCCGGCTTCAGCCCGGCGCGCGGTGGACGCTGCCGGCGACCGCGGCGACGACGAACCGCGCGATCTACTTGTTCCGCGGGCCGAGCGTGACGCTCGCCGGCCGCACGCTGGCGAAGCGCACCGGCGCGCAGCTCGCGGCCGAGGCCGCGGTCGAGCTGGTCGCCGGCGACGGCGAGGTCGAGCTGCTGCTGCTGCAGGGCCGGCCGATCGGCGAGCCGGTCGTGCAGTACGGGCCGTTCGTGATGAACACGCCGGGCGAGATCCAGCAGGCGTTCGTCGACTACCGCCGCACGCAGTTCGGCGGCTGGCCGTGGCCGACCGACGACCCGGTGCACGCGCGCGACGGCCGCTTCGCACGCCACGCCGACGGCAAGCTCGAGCACCCGGAGCCCGGCTACGACGACACCGGGGTGAAGCGCGCGAGCTCGTAGATCCCGAGGCCGCGCTCGAGCTCGGCGACCTGCTCGACGATGTCGTGGTAGCCGTGCGGCCCGAACCGGTGGCGCTCCTCGCGCTCCAACACGTCGGCGAGCTCGTCGAGCTCGCCTCGGGTCGCGACCTTGTGGAGATCGGGGAACAGCACCGTGTCCTCGCGCGCCGCGTGCGGCCGGTACATCTGCGCGAACGCCGCGATCGCGCGGCGCGCGCGGTCGCGGGTCGGTGCGTCGGCAAGCCTGGCCTTCGCGCACGCGATCAGCTCGTCGGTCTGCGCGCGGCCGACGCGATGCTGGATGACGAGCGTGTCGACGAGCTCGGCGTGCAGCGCGTTGCGCTGGAACCGCGGGAACAGGTACTGCTCCTCGAGCTGCTGATGATAGTCCTCGCCGAAGCGGCGGATGACCTCGGTCGCGCCGGCGAGCGCCTCGAACGGCCGCGCGCCCTGATCGAAGCGCGCCGCGCACGCCTCGAGCACGCCGAGCAGGCGGCGCACCACGCCGTGCTCGCGCATGAGGTCCTCGGACGCCGTGACGTCGCCCTCCTGGTCCGTGTCCTGAGCGCCGCCGCTCTTGCAGCCGACGATCACGAGCGCGCCGACGCTCGCCGCCGTGGCGTGCAGGAGCTCGCGACGACTTCTCATGATCGGTCCGGGGGCTGCACGCGGCGTGCCCGGTGGCGCGCCGCGTCGGCGGTGGCCATCCCCGAGCATGAGCGTCGACGCGATCCGCGACGTGCGGCTGCGCAGCGCGCGCACCGGGCGTCCGCGCGCGCTCGACGTGGCTGCTCGGCACCGGCATCGCGACCGCCGTCGCCGCTGCCGGCAGCTATCTCGCGATCATCCTGCGCGGTCGCAAGCCGTGCGCGTACTGCCTCGCCAGCACCGCCGGGTTGTTCTCGCGGGTGCCGGGCGATCGCCGGGCTTTCGCGCGCGCCGCGACCGTGAGCTAGGATGGCCGCGTGGAGCGAGCCGTCAACGTCGCCGCCGTCTGCGCGGGCAGCGCCCTCGGCGGCGGCGCGCGCTACCTCGTCACGCTGGCGACCGCGAACCTCAAGACGCTCGGCACCGGGTTTCCGCACGGCACGCTGATCGTCAACATGCTCGGCTGCTTCCTGATCACGTTCATCATGGCGATCGCGGCGGCGACGACGATGTCCGCGAACCTGCGGCTATTCCTGACGACCGGCTTTCTCGGCGGGCTGACCACGTACTCGACGTTCGACTACGAGACGACGAAGTTCTTCCAGGACGGCGTGCCGACGACCGGCCTCATCAACCTCGCGGTGACCGTGCTCGGCTGCTTCGCCGCGGGGCTGCTCGGCATCGCCGCGTCCCGGCTCTTCGTGGGGAGGTGACACATGCGCGTGCTCGATGGCGACCAGTTCCTCGTGCGGATCTTCATCGGCGAGTCCGACAAGCATCACCACGCGCCGCTGCACCGCGCGTTGCTCGAACGGCTGCGCGCGGAGGGCTTCGCCGGCGCGACCGTGTTCCACGGCATCGCCGGGTTCGGCGCGCGCAGCGTCATCCACACGAGCCACATCCTCGACCTGTCGACCGACCTGCCGGTCGTCATCGAGGTCGTCGACGACCAGGCGCACGTCGACAAGCTCACCGGAATCCTCGACGAGATGCTCGTCGGCGGGCTCGTCACCATCGAGAAGGTGCGGGTGCTGAGATACCAAGACAAGAAACAGAAAGCTGCGCCCGAAGGGCGTTAGCGAAGCCTGCCGACGGCAGGCGAGCTAGACTTCCGGCGTGAAGGTCGCGACCCGTATCACCGTCGCCACGGCGGTGGCCGTAGCGCTGGCGAGCGCCGCGTACGCGCTGTTCGACCTGCGCGCGCGCGCCGCGGACAAGCGAGCGATCCTGACGACCGAGGCGCGCGCGGTCGCGACGACGGTGCGCCAGAGCATGGTCGCGCAGATGCAGCGTGCGGCGGCGGCCGCGCGCCAGGAGCGCGACGAGATCGAGCGCATGCAGCGCGCGCTGGACAACATCGACGCGCACCCGCTGGCCGCCGAGCAGCTGGCGCAGCTGCAGCAGCGGCTCGCCGACTTCAAGCGCCTCGAGGAGCGCGACCGCGAGCTCGCGACCGCGTACCGCTCGCCGATCGACCCGGCGCTCGCCGAGGTCGCCGGCGGCTGGAAGATCTCGATCATCCCGCGCTCGCGCGCCGCCGAGGGCGGCGGGCTGTCGCTGCGCGAGACGAAGTGGCTCAACACGCTGATCGATCTCCCGGGCAAGCCGTTCTTCGAGATCGAGGGCGACACGTTCTACTACGCGATCGCGCTGCGCGCCGTCCTCAGCAATGGCGACGAGACGGCGGTGCTCGGCATGCTCGAGCTCAGCCGCCCGGCGGACGCGATCGCGCTCACCGCCGACGACTACGCGCGGGCCGCGACGCTCGTGCTGCTGATCGTGATCGTGACGACGCTCGTCGTCGGCGCGCTCGCGAGCCGGCTCGTCAGCCGGCCGATCACGAAGCTCTTGCGCGGCATCGACGACGTCGCGAAGGGCGACCTCTCGCACGTGATCCTCGCCGAGCGCGACGACGAGATCGGCCAGATCGCGACGCGCTTCAACGACATGACGTTCTCGCTGCGCGAGTCGCGCGCGGAGACCCAGCGCCACAACGAGACCAAGCTCGCGCTCGAGCAGCGGCTCGGTCAGACCGAGAAGCTCGCGACGATCGGCCAGCTCGCCGCCGAGATCGCGCACGAGGTCGGCACGCCGCTCAACGTGATCGCCGGCCGCGCGCGCTCGATCCAGCGCAAGTCGAAGGACCCCGACGCCGTCGAGAAGAACGCGTCGATCGTCGCCGAGCAGACCGCGCGGATCACGCGCATCATCCAGCGCCTGCTCGACTTCACGCGCCGCAAGGTCGGCGCCGCGGGCAAGGCCGAGGTCAACATCAACGAGCTGTCGCTGACGACGATGGAGCTGCTCGCCGGCCAGTTCGCGAGCGCGAAGGTCAAGACACGGCTCGAGCGCGCCGAGGGCCTGCCGCGCGTCGCGGGCGACGCCGACCGCCTGCAGCAGGTCATGATCAACCTGCTGCTCAACGCCGTGCAGGCGATGCCCGACGGCGGCGCGCTCGCGGTCGAGACCCGGTCGGTGCAGCGCGCGCGCCCCGGCCTCGAAGGCGGCGCGGAGCAGGCGTTCGTGACGTTCGCCGTCAAGGACACCGGCGTCGGCATCGCCGACGACAACAAGGACAAGATCTTCGACCCGTTCTACACGACGAAGGAAGGCCGCGGCGGCACCGGGCTGGGACTGGCCGTGGTGAGCGGCATCGTCAAGGAGCACGACGGGTGGATCGACGTCGAGGATGGCGACGGCGGGGGCACGATCTTTCGCGTGTACTTGCCCGCCTGAGCCCGGACAATAGGGAATAGGCAACAGGGAACCGAGAGCTACGAATTTCCGGACATTCAGACTTCCCTGTTCTCTGTTGCCTATTTCCTATTGAGCCATGCGAGTCGACGTAGACGGTGGAGCGGTCGACGCCGACGTCGTCGGCGCGGGGCCCCGCGTCGTGCTGCTCCGCGGGCTCGCCCGCGACCGCCGCTACTGGGGCGACTTCCCGCAGCGGCTCGGCGAGCGCGCCGAGGTCATGACGCTCGACACGCCCGGCTTCGGCGGCTCGACGCCGCTGCCCGGTCGGCCGCGCATGGCGGACTACGCGGCGCGCGTGGCCGCCGCGCTGCGCACGGCGGGCTGGACGCGCACGGCGGTGTTCGGCATCTCGTGGGGCGGCGCGCTCGCGCAGCAGCTCGCGCTCGATCTTCCCGAGCTCGTGTCGCACCTGATCCTCGGCTGCACGACGCCCGGGGGCGCGACCGCGGTGCGTCCCGCGCGGCGCGTGATCGCGATGCTCGCGGCGTCGATCGTCGCGCCGCGCCCGCTCGCCGCGCGGCTGTCCGCGCGCCTGACCGTGTCGCGCGGCCATCGCGCGCGCCTCGCGCGCGAGCACGCCGAGCTCATGCGCCTCGCGCCCGCGCGCGCCGAGGTCCGCAAGCAGCTGGCCGCGCTGCGCGCGTTCGACGCGACGCCGCGCTTGTCCTCGCTCGACGTGCCGACGCTCGTCGTCACCGGCACCGCCGATGTCCTCATCCCGCCGGCCAATTCCGATCAGCTCGCCCGGCTGATCCCGCACGCGCGGCTCGTGCGCCTGCCCGACCTCGGCCACGACTTCATCGCCGAGGAGCCCGCGCGCGTGGTCGAGCTCGTGGCGAGCTTCCTCGAACCGTGAAGCGGAACGGGAACCTGAATCGCGAATTCCAGATTCAGGTTCCTGTGCCGCTTCTCTCTTCAGTCGATGTCTTCGCTGGGGTAGTAGACGCCGCCGTACCCCGCGCCGCCGTAGCCGCTCGCCGGGCCCGCGAGCTTGGTGACCGCCGCCTCGGTGGCGGCGTCGAGCTCCGTGCCTCGCGCGCGCAGCTGGTTCGCCGCGATCGCCTTGAGGTTCGCGTCGGCGCCGGGATCGTCGACGATCGACGACAGCACGGTGTCGGCCTCGGGCCCGGCGTTGTAGGCGCTGTTGATCGCGGCCTGCGCGACCGTCGGATCCGGATCGCGCATCAGCTGCGCGAGCTGCTGGCTCGCGCGCGCATCGTCGATCTGCGCGAGGCCGGTGATCGCCGCGACGCGCTCCTCGGGCTTGCCGTTGCGCGCGGCGTCGATGATCGCCTGCTGCGCGCGCTCGCTGCCGATCTGGCCGAGCGTCGACAGCGCGACGGCGCGCACCTGCGCATCGCTGTCGCGCACGAGCCGCAGCAGCGTGTCGGTCGAGTGGTCGTCGGGGTTCTGCGCGAGCGAGTTGATCGCGGCCATCTTGACGCTCGGATCCTTGGAGTCGAGCGCGCGCTCGATCAGCCGCTTGGCCTCGGCGGTGCCGTTCTGCGCGAGCGCCCACACCGCCTGGCTGGCACCCTGCGGGTCCTTGCCGGCGAGCATCTCCTCGGCGAGCCGCAGGCCCTCGGGCGAGCCGTTCTGGACGAGCTGGTGCATGACCTGCGTCTTCACCTGCGGGCTCGTCTGCGCTGCCGACAGCAGCGCCGCCTTGACGTTGTCGGTCAGGCCCATCTGGCCGAGCGCGCCGGCGGCGGCCGCGGCGAGCTGCGCGTCTTTGCCGGTCAGCGCGGTGACGAGCGCCTGGCGCGCGTCCTCGGTGCCGATGCGGCCGAGCACGCTCGCCGCGTAGGTCGCCTCGTCGCGGCGGCCGGAGAACAGCGCGTCGGCGAGCAGCTGGCCGACCGCGGGATCCGCGGGCCGCTCCTGCGCGAGCAGCTCGAGCGCCTGCACGCGGGTCTGGCCGCGCGCCTTGCCGGCGATGTCGACCATCATGTCGAACGCCTTCGGCGAGCCCGAGTCGGCGAGCATGCGCATCGCGTCGTAGCGCTCGTTGCGCGAGCCCTTCGTCGCGAACTCGACGGCGAGCGCCATCGCGTCGGGGTTGCCGGTCTTGAGCAGCCGCGGCAGCGCGGCGCGGCGATCCGCGCTGGTGCCCTGCTTGACGACCGACAGCAGCGCCGCGTCGACGTCGTCGCCCTGCATCTGCGCGAGCTGGCCGAGCGCGCCCGTGATCTGCGCGCGATCCGAGAGCGCCGCCTCGATCAGCAGCTCGCGCGCGTCGGGGCCGCCGAGGTTCGCGAGCGCCTGCGCCGCCGAGGTTGCCGCCTGGCGCTCGCCGGTCTTCAGGATCTCTCCGAGCGTGGTGATCGCGTCGGGCCCGCCGACCTCGCCGATCGCGTTGACCGCGTACCAGCGCGTCGCGTTCGAGCCGTGCAGCGCCGCCTCGCGCAGCACGGGCAGCGCCGCCGCACCGGCCTTGCCGAGCGCGGTGAGGGCGGCCTGCACGAGCTGCGGATCGCCGCCCTGCACGATCGCGGTGAGCTTCGTCATCAGCGCGTCGTCGATCGAATCGATCGCCGACAGCGCGGCGGCCGCGACGCGCGAGTCGCTCGAATCGACGAGCTGGCGCAGCGCGGTCTGCGCCGCGGGCGACGGCACCTGGCCGAGCGCCCACACCGCGCCGCGCGCGAGCTCGAAGTCGCTGCCGTTCGAGAGCTCGATCAGTGCGGCGACCGCGGTGTCGGTGCCCATCGTGCCGAGGGCGCCGATCGCGGTGCTCTGCGCCGGGTCGCCGGACTTCTTCGCGAGCTCGATCAGCAGCTTCTCCGCCTTCGCGCTCTGCGTCGCGCCGAGCGCCGAGATCGCCGCGGTGCGCACGCTCGGCCGGTCGTCGTTGGCGTGCGCGAGCAGCACGTCGACCGCGTGCTCGGTGCCGATCCGGCCGTACAAGGTCAGCATCGCCTCGGGCACGCCGCGCCGCGTGTCGGTGAGCAGCGACGACAGGTTGTCGATGCAGTCGTCGTCGCCGACCGCGCCGAGCTTGTCGGCGAGCAGGTTGATGTCCTTGAGCGTCTTCGCCTGCAGGATGCGATCGACGAGATCGGCCTTCGACACGCCGATCGCATCGGGCGCGACGTGGATCGGCCGCCGCAGCACGAGCGGCAGCGCACCGCGCGGAGCCTCGGCCAGCCGGGCCGGCACGTCGCGACCGCCGCGGTGCGCGCGCACGGTCGAGACGCCGGCGATCCCGGCAAGCAGGGCACAGGCAAGCTTCCAGCGCGTCACGGTGGTCACGGGTGGGGTCTCCTCGGGGGGCTCGCGATGTCTGTGTCAAACGAACGCGGCCAGGTATCGATCCATTCCGTCGCCGCCCGGCTCCAGGTGCAGGGAACCGCGCGAAAGCACCAGGGAAGCTTTCGCGCGCAACCGCGGTAGCTCACGAAGCGTCCGGACGGACGCACCGCGCGAACCGTCGCAAGCATGCTCCCGCGTGGTCCGCAAGCGCTCGCCGGGCGTGCCCGCACGGTCACGCAAGATCACGCAGGCTATGTCGCTTCGCGCATGGACGGATCGAAGAGGCGTCCGTATGCTCAAACCACGATGCTGACGCCGGAGCAGACCAACGCGTTGCGCGAGCGCTTGCAGGCGGACCTCAACCGCCTCGCCGACCACGCGCATTCTGGTCTCGAGTTCACGATGGACCGGGACCGCGATCGGATCGGGCGTGACTCGATGGACGAGTCGACCGAGGAGGAGATCTACTCGACCCAGCTACGGCTTCACGACCGCGAGACGTTCTTGCTCGAGAAGATCCGCGAGGCGATGCGCCGGCTCGAGGCCGGCGAGATCGACGAGTGCGAGGAATGCTCCGAGCCGATCGGGTTCAAGCGGCTGATGGCCCGCCCGGTGACGACGCTGTGCTTCGAGTGCAAGGCGGCGCGCGAGCAGGTCGAGGCCGAGGACAACGCCACCGAATAGCGCTCGCCCGGGCCGGGGGCGCTTTGCTACCCGTCCGTGATGTCTGCTACACTCGGTCCCGTCGGAGATGGGCGACCGCTATACGATCACCGAACGCCTCGATCACGGTGGTATGGCCGAGGTGTTCCGGGGCGTTGCGGAGTCGAT
>JBLMXA010000883.1:0-17736 GCA_050257515.1 Acidobacteriota bacterium
CCACGTCGTGATCGGCGCACCGACGACGACCGCGTGGAAGCGCTCGGCGTGCGCGGGGTGGACGACGCGCAGGAACCGGTCGAAGTCGGCCTGCGCGGTGACCTCGACCTCGACCTCGACGCTCGCGGGCAGCACCGCGAACAGCTGCCTCCACACGCCGAGCGCGACGCGGTCCGCCGAAGGCGCGTAGTGGATCGCGACGCGCGCGAGCGGCGCGCTGGCGTCCTCCGCGACCAGCCGCGCGTGCGTGCGCGCCGGCCCGCGCGCGAGCGCGACGACCTGCAGCACGAGCACGCTCGCGACGAACCCCGCCGCGATGCCGCCGAGCGCGCTCCTCATCCTCATTGCTGCGCGACCGCCGGCGTCGGCTCCTCGTGCTTCGGCGCGGGCGCGACCTCGAACGTGTGCGCGTCCATCGCGCCGGCGACGATCGGCGAGATGTCCTCGCCCCACACGTACGCGCTCGCGACGAACGTGACCTCCTTCGCGCCGGTGCCTTGCGGCGTCACCGTGAACTTCTTCACGACGACCGCGCCGGGCCGGAACCTCTTCTCCGACGCGGTGCCGTCGTCGTCGCTCGCGTCCTCGATCTTGAACGCGTCGGTGTCCTGGAGGCCGCTCAGGCCGACGGACGTACCGAGGTTGATGTACGGCGCGTGCTTCAGCGCGTGATCCGTCGTGTTCTCGACGCGCACGTCGACCTCGAACGGATCGCCGTCGTCGACCTTGCCCTTCGGCTTGATGGAGATCGCGAAGTCATTCTCGGTCCAGCCGAGCACGCCGATCGCGGCGGCGGTGCGGTCGTCGCCCTCCTCGCCGCTGTACGCGTCGACCTTGTCGCCGCGCTTGGACACGAAGATGCGGAACCAGTCGACCTTGTTGCCGGTGCCCGTCGGCACCATCGTCAGCTTCGTCTCGACCACCTTGCCGCCGTCGGGACCGGCCTCGAGCGTGAAGTGCTCCTTGTCGATCGCCTTCGGCGGCGCGGCGACGCGGCTGCCGAACGTGTCGTCGGAGCGCATCAGCGTGAGATCGACCGCGACCTGCTTCGGCGTGTCGGAGAACGCCTGCAGCTTCGCGACCACGCTGTCGCCGCTGTGCACGAGGTTGTGGTTGACGTCCAGCGTCACGCGGGCGCCGTCGATGTCGATCTCCTGCTGGAGCGGGCGGACGTGCTTGCCTTCCTTGTCGATCGTCGCGTCGAGCCCGTGCCACGCGGCGGGCACGACGACGGCGACCGTGGCGAAGAACGCGGCGGCGAACGTGCGATGGCGAGCCATGCACGGTGAACGCGCGTCGCCGGCGGCTTATTGCAGCGGTCAGCGCGCCGCGCCGACCACGAGCTCGACGTCGACGGTGGCCGACGTGTGGTCGGTCGTCACCTGCGCGGTCACCGGCCGGCGCTTGCCGCGCGCGGCGAGCCGCTCGGCCAGCGAGTCGCGCGCCTCGGCGACGTGGGCCGGCACCGCGACCTCGCCCTCGGCGATCGTCACGATGCCCGCGTCGCGCTCGCCCGCGCCGGTCAGGCCGACCGAGCGGACGTGGAACAGCGGGCCCTGCGCGATCGCGAACGTGACGAGCACGCCGCCGTTCGCGTCGAGGTCGACCTGCGCCGGCTCGACCTTCGCGTCGAGGTAGCCGCGCGCGACGAGCGTCGCGCGGAGCGCGTCGCGATCGTGATCGAGCTTCGCGCGATCGACGATGTCGCCGGTCTGCGTCGCCAGCGCGGCGCGCAGCGCCGGCATCGGCAGGTCGCGGCCGTCGAGCGCGACGCTCTCGACCTCCTGCGGGTGCGTCACGTGCCCGACGTCCGCCGCCGCCTCGCCCTCCGGGAGCGAGCGGACGACGCCGTAGGCGGCGGCCCCGGCGAGGACGGTGAGCACGAGCAGCGAGCGCATGCCTGCTCAGACGTGCAAGCAGGGGACCCAGTCGCATCGCGCGCAAGTGACCGAGATCCCTGGGTGTTGGATCCCTGACAGCGTGGACTCCACGTCACACCCTGGTGGTGAACGACAACTACTGGATCGCGAACGTGCCCTGGTTGCCGAACCGGTCGGTGACCCGCACCTGGGTCGCGAGCGCGTTGTCGGCGACGCTGACGTTGCCGCTGGCGTCGGTGGTCACGCTGGACGTGCCGATCGCGACGCCGGTCGCGTTCAACAGCTCGACGGTGACCGCCTGGCTGCGCACCGGCACCGGCGAGTTCGAATTGGTCACGAGGTCCATCAGGCGCCAGCCCTTCGGCGCGAACCACCGCACGCCGACCGCGATGTTGCCGCCGCCGCGCGTCGCGGTGAGGTAGACGCCGCCGGCCACGACGGCGAACGGGCTGCTGTCGAGCTGCCATCCCGCGCCCTCGACGTGGAAGCGGTAGTTGCCGAGCGGCAGCCCGCCGCGATCGTCGAGGGAGTCGAGGTTCGGCATGCCGAGCCACGGCACCGCCTGCCACTCGGCGACCCACACGTGCGTCTGCGGCCCGCTGCGCTGCAGCGGCTCGGGCGTGTAGGCGATCGTGAAGTCCTGATCGTCGACCGATCGGCCGCTGCGCCGCACGACCGGCGCGTACGTGCCCGAGCCGGGCGACGTCTCGGCCTCGAGCGTGACGTGCGGCGTCTGCACCTGCGGGTCGTCGCCGATCCACACGAACGTCGCGATGCCCGAGACGCGCGTGACCTGCGCCGCGGGCTGTGCCTGATCGGGATGGCCGGTGCGCGCCCACACGTCGGGCGGCACGGTCTGCGGCACGGTCCCCGCCATCGGCGCGGGGTTGTCGATCGCGAGGTTGTCGGTGGCGGGCGCGACGGCGACGCGCGTCGCGCTGTCGACGGAGCCGTCGCCGCGCGTCGGCGACAGCGCCATCGGCATCAGCTCGAGCAGCTTCTCGGCGATGTGCTCGGCCTCGAGCGGGCCCCAGAACGTCACGCTCGGCTCGTAGCCGCCGAGCATCCAGTCCTCGGGCGTGAGCATGTAGCCGACGTGGCCCTGCGAGTAGCCGACGAGGATCGTGTGATCGGCGGCGATCGGCGAGCCCTTGCGCAGCGAGTCGGCGAGCAGCACCGTGAGCTCGCCGGGCATCGTGCCGACCAGGTAGTCGCCGATGCGCAGCGCCGAGATCGTCGTGCGCGTGCTCTCGCACACCGGGTGGCTCTCGTCGACGCCGAAGTCGATGTTGAAGATCTGGCCGAGGATCGAGCCCGCCGCGTCGAGGCGCAGGCACGAGCCGTACGGCAGCAGCCCGTCGGTGCCCGGGATCGCCGCCGCCGGGAACATCGCGGTCTGGCTCTCGCACAGCCCGGCGCCGACCGGGGCGTCGAACTCGTCGATCGGCGACTTCAGCGAGCCGTCGTCGTTGTAGATCACGCCGTCGGGCGTCTTGTTCAGATCGAACGGCGCGTACTTCAGCGCGCCGCCGCGGATCGTGAAGGTCTCCGGCTTCGGCCCGGTCTCGATCGAGCGCGACAGCATCGCCAGCGCGATCGTGTCCTGCATGGTCGCGCCGGCCGCCTGCCACGCGCTCATCATCACCGGCGCCGCGACGCGGCCGTGGCCCTCCTCGCTCGTCCACGGCAGGCACGGATCGCTCGCCTTGCCCGGCTTGAGGCTGCAATCGAGCCCGCCGTGGCCGGTCGGCGAGTTGTCGCCGCCGGCGCTCTGCAGGTGCATCACCACGACCTTGCTGTCGAACTGCTCCTGGAACACGCGCTCGAGCGCGCCCGGCGCGTCGGTGGTCGCGAGCGGGTTGTCCTCGCTCTGCAGCGTGCCGTGCTCGCCGAAGATCGGGATCGCCGCGATCGGCGCGCCGTCGGTGCCGTCGATGCGGATCATGAAGAAGTGATCGTCCTTGCGGTTGCCGCCGGGCAGCGCGTCGTTCTCGCTGCGGCGATCGTGGTGGATGTCACCGTTCGGATCGAAGTTGCCGTCGAAGAAGAAGCCGATCTTCGCGGGCCGGCGCGCGGCGAGCGCGTCGCGCGCGGCGCCCTCGGCGGCGTCGAGGAAGCGATCGTAGACGAGCTGGCGGAACTGGCCGGCGCCGAGCTTGAGCGGGCCGTGCTCGGTGAACTGCGCCCACGCCGAGTGGCTGTGCGACGACGCGAGCAGCACCTTGCCGGCGAAGTCGGGGCCGAGCCGCTGCTCGAGATCGTAGAGCATGCCCTCGTAGACGAAGATCATGTCGATCTTGACGATGACGACGGTCTCGTCGCCGGCGGTCAGCGCGACCGCCTTCGCGCGCGGTGCGGTCTCGACGCCGATCGACGGGTTGAACGCGCCCGAGATCGCGATCTTGCGCGTGTCGACGACGCCCGCGGCGCCGAGGAAGCCCGCGCGCGCGGTGTAGCCACCGAGCGCGGTGCCGACCGGCACGTCGAGCACGCGCTCCGCGGCGCCCGCCTGCAGCGCGGCCGGCGCGACGGTCTCGCCGGCGTGCGCGGTCGGCACGAGCGGTACGTAGCTGCAGTTGTCGGTGGAGACGCCGGCATCCGGCGGTGTCGAGTGATCGCCGCCGCACGCGGCGAGCGCGAGCGCGAGCGCTAGAAGGCCCCTCATCGGGGCCTGGCATATCACGAGCCCGCCGCTGCCCGCCGAAAGAATCTCGGTTCGCTAGTGCAGGTCCTTCGACATCATCGCGGTCTGACCAGCCTCCACGACGACCGGGTACGTGTAACGATCGTCGCCGATCACGAACGTCACCTTGTGCTTGCCGGGCGAGACCCGCAGCTGGCCGGCGGTGACCGGCGTCACCAGCTTGGTGTCGTTGCCGTCGAGCAGCACCTTCGCCGAGGGCGTCGTCTGGAGCTCGAGGAACGTGCCCTGGACGAGCGCCTTCTGGAGCTCGGCCTCCGGGATGCCGTTGCGCACGCACATCTGTGCGAGCTCGTGGCGGTTCGCCAGGACCTTCGGGTAGTAGAACTTGGCCTTCGCCACGTTCGCCGCGTTGCACGCCGCCATGAACGCGAGCTGGTAGCGGCGGTCGCTCGGCTTGCACGCGATCGCCGCCTCGAAGCTGGCGAGCGCGGTCGCGTGCTGGCCGACCGACTCGGCCTGGCGCGCCTTCTCGTCGAGCGCGTCGGCGTCGCAGCCCGGCTTGCCGTCGAACACGAACGGATAGCTGAACGCGCCGCCGGTCTTCGTCGCCGGGAAGTGGATGCCGAGCATCAGCGCGGCGACGCACGCGCCGAGCGAGGGATCGGGCGTCGCCTCGATGTCGGTGTTCGTGACGTTGCCCTCCGGCGCGACGCGCAGGTGGACCTTGACGATGCCCTTGGCGGGGTGCTGCTCGCCGCAGCGCATGACCTCGGCGTGCACGCCGTGCATCGCGTCGGTGATCATCGCGCGATCGAGCGTGTCGGCGATCGTCGCCGCGACCGGAAAGCCGAGCGAATACGTCGCCGCGTGCTTCGGGAATGCGGTGCGCGCCGTCGCGTCCTTCATGCACGCGAGCAGCGCGTCGGCGTCGTTGACCACCGCGTGGTCGAGCGTGATCTGGAACGTCTTGGCATCGAGCGTGCCGTCGGCGCGCACGACGAACTTGAGGTTGAACGTGCCGCTCGCGTGCAGCCGCTGGGCGCAGGCGGTGATCGGCGCCTGCAGCTTGCCGAACATCGCGCGCTGGTCCGCGACCGTGTCGAGCGCGGGCGCCGGCGGGCCGCCCGCGACGTGCTGCTCGGGCGCGCGCTGCTGGTCGACCTCGCGCTGCAGGTCCTCGACCTGCTGCTGCAGCCGGTGCACCTCGTCGTCGGTGCCGACGAGCGCCGGCGGGCCCGGCGGCTGGCCCGGGTGCACCTCGACGGTCGCGCCGGGCTCGACGTTGACGGTCTGGCCGCTCGCCGTCACCTTGACGTGGCCCTCGTAGACCACGACGGTGACGAACGCGACCGCGGCGGCCGTCACCGCGCTCGCACCCACGACACGCGCATCCGAAAGCTGCATGTGAACCTCCACGCGCAGGCTCGCGCCTGTCGCCTCGACCGACGCCACCCCGGCGCCGGCATCGATCCGCAACGTGTCGTTCGCGACGCGCCAGGCGGCGGTGCCGCGGTGCTGCTCGACGGTCAGCGCGCCGCGCTCGCGGCGCCATGCGAGCTCCGCGCCGGCATCGAGGTCAGCCGACGCGGTGTCGAGCTCGAGGCGCTGCGCGCGCGCCGCGACGACCTCGCCGTGCCCGGCCGCCGCGCGCCGCGAGCCGCCGATGACGATCACGAGCACGGCCGCCGCGACCGCGAGCCCGCCGACCGCGACGCCGGCGATCCACCACCGGCGCGAGGCGCGCGGCTCGGTCTCGACCGCCGCGACCGGCACGGCCGCGCGCAGGCGCGCGAGCACGCCGTCGGCGAGCCCTGGAGGCGGCGGTGGCGCCTCCCACGCGGACAGATCGTACTCGTGCAGCTCGTCGTCACTCATGGCGTGCTCCGAATCCCGCGGCGACGAGCTGTTCGCGCAGCGCGGCGCGCGCGCGAGACAGCCGCGACTTGACGGTGCCGACGTCGACCTCGAGGACCTCGGCGATCTCGGCGTACTCGAGATCGTGGTACTCGCGCAGCACGAGCACCGCGCGCTGCGCGTCGGGCAGCGCGGTGATCGCGCGGCCGATCGCGGCGCCGAGCCGCGCGCGGTCGGCGGAGGCATCGGCGCGCTCGCTCGCGTGCGGCTCGTGGTCGAGCGCGGCCGGCTCGGGGCGGCGCAGCTCGTTGAGCGCGAGCCGCGTCGCGATCGTCAGGATCCAGGTCGACAGCGAGGCGGGGCCGGCCGGGTCGAAGCGCGGCAGCGCGCGCAGCACCCGCACGAACGTCTCCTGCGCGAGATCCTCGACGCGATGCTTCGCGCGATTCGCGAGCAGCCGCCAGATCAGGGCGTGCACCGGCCGCTCGAACCTCGCGATCAGGTCGCGCCACGCCCGCTCGTCGCCGCGCTGCGCGCGACGCAGCGTCACCTCGTCGAGCGCTGGGGCCGGCCGAGCGGCGACGGTGGTCGCGGGCATCACGAACTCGTATCACCCGCGAGCGCGGAAAATGTTCCGGGGACGTTTTCTCCTTCTTCAACCACCCCGAAAACACCGCCAAGTACTTGCCGGCACTTACCTGGGGACGCTTTCTCCTTCTTCAACTAACGCCTGTGTCGCGGCGCATGGAGGCCCCAGCAATGGCGACTGACAGCCGCGATGGGACGTAAGTTGAAGAAGGAGAAAGCGTCCCCGGCTAAGGTCCCGGATTTGTTGCGGCGCGAACGGGCGCTGGTTGAAAAAGGAGAAAGCGTCCCCTAGAGGTGGCGCAGCAATGCGTCGCGGACGGCGTCGTAGCTCTCGGGCAACTCGATGGGGACGTTGCGGAATTTCGGCCGGGGCGCGTCGGCGAGCTTGCCCTCGTGATAGCCGACCTTGAAGTCGGCAAACTTGAGGCCGCTCGCGGTCGAGATCACGACGACCCGGTGGTCCTTCGTCACCTCGCCGCGCGCCGCGAGCTTCTCGAGCGCGGCGAGCGCGACGCCGGTGTGCGGGCACGTGAACAGGCCGTCGCGATCGGCGCGCGCGGACGCGTCGGCGAGCTCGGCCTCGCTCGCGATCTCGACGATGCCGTCGAACGCCTGGAGCGCGCGCACCGCCTTGCCGAAGCTCACCGGGTTGCCGATCTGGATCGCCGACGCGAGCGTCGGCTTCGCCTTCACCGCGGCGAGCGGCGCCCAGGCCGCCTTGTAGCTCGCGTACAGCGGCGCCGCGTGCGCCGCCTGCGCGACGCAGATGCGCGGCCGCTTCGCCACCAGCCCGAGCGCGAGCAGCATCTCGAGGCCGGCACCGAGCGCCGACACGTTGCCGAGGTTGCCGCCGGGGATCACGATCCAGTCCGGCACCTGCCAGCCGAGCTGCTGCACGAGCTCGATCGCGACCGTCTTCTGACCCTCGAGCCGGAGCGAGTTCATCGAGTTCGCGAGGTACACGCCGTCCTTCGTGGCGAGCTCCTGGACGAGCCGCATGCAGCCGTCGAAGTCGGTGTCGATCGCGAGCACGAGCGAGCCCATCGCGAGCGGCTGCACGAGCTGCGCCGTCGAGATCTTGCCGCGCGGCAGGATCACGACGCTCTCGATCCCGGCCGCCGCGCTGTACGCCGCGAGCGCCGCCGACGTGTCGCCCGTCGACGCGCACGCGATCGCGCGCAGCTCCTGTCCGCCCGCGATCATCTGCTTGACCATCGACACGAGCACGGTCATGCCGAGATCCTTGAACGAGCCCGAGTGCGACGTGCCGCACTGCTTGACGCGCACGTCGCCGAGACCGAGCGCGGCCGCAAACCGCGGGATCCGCGTCAGGTGCGTGCCGCCCTCGCCGAAGCTCACGATGTGCTCCGCGCGCAGCTGCGGCGCGACCCACTCGTGCTTGCCCCACACGCCGCTGTCGTACGGCGCCTCGACCGCGTGCCAGCGCTCGCCGAACAGCCGCTTCCAGTCGTCGGCCGAGCGCGCGCGCAGCGCGGCGAGATCGTGCACGACCTCGAGCAGGTCGCCGCAGCGCGGGCAGCGATAGATCACCTGATCGAGCGGGTAGCTGCCCGCGCAGCCGGCGATGCACCGGAATCGCGCCGTGTACGGCATGGCCGGACTCTACCGCGTGCGATGATGGCGCGGATGTGGCGCGGGATCGATCTCGCATTGCGCTTCGTCTACGTCGCGCTCGTCGTGCTCATGGTCGCGACGGCCGGCTACGGCTACTGGAACACGCGCCACGCGCGCACGATGACGTTCACGACCTGGCTGCGCCTCAAGGAGCGCACGATGTACGCGCGCGTCCGCATGATCCGCTGCGAGATGGTCCACCCCGATCGCCTCGACAGCTGTCTCGGCCACGACGCCGAGCTGCGCGCGATGGCCGACGCGCTCCGCGCCGCGCGCGAGCAGACGACCTACAAGGCCGCGCTCGGCGCGGCGCGCGACACGCTGACGAAGTACTACAAGCCCGACGAGGCCGCGGCGTTCCGGCTCTACGCCGACCACGGCCTGCTCGTGCTGTACGCGCACTACGCCGGCAAGCCGGCGATCTGGCTCGGCGCCTACACCAACCACTTCCTGATCTATCCGTCGCAGCTGCCGGCGAGCCTGCGCAAGGCGCTCGACCTATAGCTTCGGCTTGGCGCGGATGATGACCTGGTTGTCCTTGACGACGACCGAGAAGTCGACGGCCTTGGCCTTGTACTGCTCCATGATCTTCGGAGCCTGCGTGTTGATCGTCTTCAGCAGCTTCTCGCGCGCACCCGGACCGGCGGCCTCGCCGACGAGCTGCTTGGCCTGGACGTACTTCTGATAGAGCGTGTTGACGTCGGCGTCGGTCATCCCGGGCGGCGGCCTCAGCGGGGGCGCGGCCGGCTTCGGGGGCGGCCTCGGCACCGGCGTCGGCCGCGGGAACGGGCCCGACATCGACTCGACGGGTACGGCGCCCTTGGCGGCCGCCGCGCCCGGCGCGACCGGGTTCGGCCGCGACGCCTGCGACGGCGCGATCCGCGGGATCGGCGTCGTCGGCATCTGCGTCGGGCTCGACGGCCGCACCGGCGGACCGATCGACGCGGCGCGCACGTTCGGCGCCGGCTTCGGCGCCGCGGGAGGTGGCGTCGTCGCGGACACCGCGGGCGTCGCCGGCTGCTTCGGCGGCGCAGCCGGCGTGCTCTCCTGCTCGACCGACGCGAAGAACGCGGCGAGATCGAACTCGTCGTCGTCGTCGATGACGTGCGCGCCGCTCGCGGTCTTGACGTCGCGACGGACCTGGGTCGGCTCGTCGGCATCGGGCGGCGCCAGGTCGGCCTCGGTGTCGCTCTGGCGGCGCTTCGCGATCGCGATCGCCTGCTCGCGGTCGCGGATGACCTGATCGCGCATCCGCTTCGGCATCGCGGCGAGGATCTCCTCGGGGATCTCCGCACCGGTCTTCACCGCCTCGCGCCCGATCTTCGACAGGTTGCGCAGGTACGTGCCGTTCTCGATCTGGCGCACGGTGCGCTTCCAGTACGAGTTGTACGCGCCGAACTTCTGCTGCAGCGTCGCGAGCCGGTAGCGCAGGCCGGTGTTGCGGATCTGGATCTGCGTCAGCTCGCGCAGCTTGCGCTCGACGTCGGTGTGGAGGTGAGCCGGCGCCTGCTTCTGGATGCCGAGGAAGTACTGCTCGTAGAGCGTCTTGACGCGATCGAGCGTCTTGTCGACGACGTCGAGCATCTCCTCGATGGTCTCCGACGAGACCTGCTCCCCTTGCGCGGACTTCGAGGCCACTCTGCGATCAGCTTACCAGACGTGGTATTGCCACGGACGCCCCTTTGTCGGTCGTCTACTTCCTCGTGCTCGTCGGTGTGCTCGTCGTGATCCACGAGCTCGGGCACTTCGTCGCGGCCAAGCTCCTCGACGTCAAGGTGCTGCGGTTCTCGATCGGGTACGGGCGCCCGCTCGTGCGCGCGAAGCTCGGCGAGACCGAGTACCAGGTGTCGGTGTTCCCGATCGGCGGCTACACGCGGATCCTCGGCATCGAGGGCGAGACCACGGATCGCGCCGACGCGGGCCGCAGCTTCGCGAGCCGGCCGCTGTGGCAGCGCATCGTGATCGTGCTCGCCGGACCGTTCGCGAACTTCGTGCTGCCGGTCGTGATCTACTTCGTGTTCTTCGCCGGCCACACCGTGCTGCCGGCCGCGGTGATCGGCGACGTGCTCGACGGCGGCGCGGCGGCGCGCGCCGGGCTCGAGCCGGGCGATCGCGTGCTCGAGATCGACGGCCGCGCGGTGCGCTACTGGGAGGAGATCGAGAACGCGGTGCAGCACTCCGCCGGCAAGGAGCTGCGCTTGCGCGTGTCGCGCGCCGGCAAGGTGTTCGAGCGCTACGTCACGCCCGTCGAGGACGTCGTGCGCAAGCGCGACGGCGAGGTCTCGGTGCAGGGCCGCGTCGGCATCACGCACGCGCCGTTCGTGCCGCTCGTCGGCGTGATCGACGCGCAGTCGCCGGCCGCGCAGGCCGGGCTGCGCACCGGCGATCTCGTGATCTCCGTCGACGGCCAGCCGGTCGGCAACTGGACCGACGTCGAGCGCCGGCTCGGCAAGCTCGCGCGCCGCACGAGCATCGTCTACTTCCGCGGCACCGAGCTGCCCGGCGTGCCGCAGGTGCAGCTGCTGTCCGCGGGCTTCGCGGATCTCGTCCCCGTCACGCAGGTCGACGCGAAGCTCGACCGGACGACCTACACCGGCCTCGAGCACGCCGAGATGTTCGTCGCCCACGTCGATCCGGGCTCGCCCGCCGACACCGCGGGGCTCAAGCCCGGCGACCTGATCGTCTCGCTCGACGACAAGCCGGTCGTCCACTGGCTCGAGCTCGATCAGCGGCTGCAGGCCGACCCCGGCAAGACGTTCAAGCTGACCTGGAAGCGCGCGAGCCCGGGCGGCAAGACCGAGACGCTGTCCGCCGAGCTCGTCCAGGTCCAGCGCAAGCAGCTCGACGATTACGGTCACACGGTGACGAGCCTGGTGTTCGGCGCGCGCAACGACGTCGATCGCGGCACCGGCGCGATGGTGCCGATCGAGGGGCGCTTCGGCTACGCGCTGACGAGGGCGGTCGATCGCACCGCCGAGACCACGCACACGATGGTCGCGAAGTTCTTCCAGATCCTCGGCGGTGACACGCCGTCGGACGCGCTCGGCGGGCCGCTGATGATGTACCGGGTCGCGTCGGTGTCGGGCAACCAGGGCTGGGACGCGTTCCTGCTGATGATGGCGCTCATCAGCATCAACCTCGGCCTGATCAACCTGCTGCCGATCCCGATGACCGATGGCGGCCACCTGCTCGTGTTCGCGATCGAGGGCGCGCGGCGCCGCCCGCTGTCGGCGAAGGCGCGCGAGCGCCTGCAGCGCGCGGGCATCATCCTGATCGTGCTGATCGTGATCCTCGCGCTGCGCAACGACGTCGTCAGGTACTTCACGCGATGACGCTCGTGCTCGGCATCGACACGTCGACGGCGACCGCGAGCGTCGCCGTGCTGCAGGACGATCGCGTGCTCGCGCTGACCCACGAGCACACGCGCGGCTCCGACCTCCTCGTCATGATCGACGCCGCGTGCGTCGGCGCCGCGATCGGCCCGCACGATCTCGACGCGGTCGCGATCGGCGCCGGTCCCGGCTCGTTCACCGGGCTGCGCGTCGGCATGGCCACGGCGAAGGGGATCGCGTTCGCGGCGAAGTGCCCGCTGTGGGCCGTGTCGTCGCTCGCCGCGCTCGCGTCCGGCGAGCTCGCCGACGATCCGAGCGGCACCGTCGTCGCCGTGCTCGACGCGCGCCGCGGCGAGGTCTACGCCGGCGCGTACCGCCGCGAGGGCGACGCGCTGGTCGCCGCGAGCGACGAGCGCGTGCTGCCGCCCGGCGAGCTCGCCTCGCTCGCTCCCGGTGCGCGCTACGTCGGCGACGCCGACGCCGCGTATCCGGCGCTCGCCGAGCTACCTGGCGCGTGGGGCCGCACGCCATCCGCGGCCGATGTCGCGCGGCTCGCGCTCGCCGGCTCGCGCGCCGACGTGCTCGTCGCGGGCACGCCGGCGTACATCCGCCGCGCCGAGGCCGAGATCAGGTATCCCGACGGTGTGCCGGGCGCGCTGCGCAAGCGATGATCGTCGCGTGCGCTGCGGTACGACTTCACGGCGTGATTGTCGGGAGGCGATCAGCGGCGTATCCTTGGGTCATCGGCTGGATGCCAGTCGCGGAGGATGCGTGAGCCAGACCCAGGTCTCGAAGGATGACTTGCTCGCCGAATTGACCGCCGAACACCGCCGCCTGGACGAACAGTTGCAACAGCTCGAGAAGCGGCGGGCGCTGACCCCGACCGAAAGAGCCGAGATCTCGCGCCTCAAGAAGCAGAAGCTGCTGACGAAGGACCGGATCGCGCGGCTGTCGTAGACTGGTTCATGGAGCTGACGCCCGAGCTGCTCGAGAGGATGCGGGCGATCGGCCTCAAGCTCGATCGCGCCGGCACCTTCTGGCACCAGGGCACGCCGGTCACCCACGCGCGGCTGCGGCAGGCGCTGCTGCGCTGGCTCGATGTCCGCGACGACGGACGCGACATCGTGCGGCTCGACGCGCGGCGCTACGCGTACGTCGAGGTCGAGGACGCGCACCTGCGCGCGCGCTCGGCGTGGTGGGACGGGGATCGCTGCCTCGTGCTGTGGGACGACGACGAGGAGCGCGAGCTCGACTACGCCTCGCTCCGTCAGGCGCCGGATCACGCGTTCTACGCGACGGTGCGCGGCCGCCTGCGCGGGCGGATCGCGGGGCCGGCGTACCACGCGATCGCGGAGCGCGTCGTCGAGCTGCCGGGCGGTGGCTTCGCGCTCGATGCCGCCGGCGCGCGGTGGCCGATCGCGAACGCCGCCTGATGGTCCGCGTCTTGCTGCGCCTCTGGGCATGATGGCCAGAACCCTGGCGTCGGTCGCGCTGGTGCTTGCCGGGTGCGCAAGTAACGGCGCGAGCGACGCCGAATACGACGACGTTGCGCAGATGCTCGGCCTGGCGTTCGCGACCCCGGGCGGCGGCGGTGAGATCGGGACGTTCGCGGACTCGGCAATGCTTGCGCGCGGCGGCATGCCTGCGGGGTTCTCGCCGAGCGGCGGGATGATGCTCGGCGACCACGACGGCATGGCGTATCGCTACGCGATGTACTGCAAGGACGCCACGGGCGCCGTGCTGGCAGCGTGCGGCGCTGCCACCGCGAGCGCCGACGTCGTGGCGGAGTGGTCGGGGGTGCAGCACGCCACCGCGTGCGACGCGACGTTCGATCGCCACGGTGCGTGGACGCTCACCGACCTCGCGTCGGCGAGCGCGGGGCTGTCCGGCTCGAGCGCGCTCACCGAGGACGCGACGTTCCGCACGAGCAACGGCATGATGATGTCGAGCTACCACCTCGCCGCGCACGAGGACCTGGCGCTCCAGCTCGACATGGCGACGCTCGCGGTCGCCGGCGGGCTGTCGCACGTGTCACTCGACGTCGTCCACGACGAGCGCGACATGCACGGCACCGATCGCGAGTCGTACGCGATGCACGCGCACGTGATGTTCTCGACCGGCGCCTGCACGCTGACGCTCGACGACAGCCACGCCTACGCGATCGATCTCGCGACCGGCGCGGCGACGCGCGCGCCGATCCGCTAGGCGGAAGCCTTGATCACCGCGACGATCTCGTCGTCGGTGAGCACGCGGTTGCCGCGCTTGGCCGCGGCGAGCACCGCGGCGACGAGCTCGGGCTTGGGCTCGTAGCCGCGCTTGCGCAGCCAGTACACGACGTTCGATTCGCCGGAGTAGTGGCCGATCTCGATCTCCTGCTCCTTGCCGAACGTGCCGGCCGGCACGCCGGAGTAGATGCGATCGGCGAGCCACGCGTCGCCCTTGCGCTCGGCCTTGATGATCGCGGCCGCGTGGACGCCGGTCGCGGTGCGGAACGCGTCGCTGCCGACGAGCGGGTACTGCGAATGGATCGGCACGCGCGTCGCCTGCGACGCGGTCTTGCACCACAGCACGAGCTTCGACAGGTCGTGCTCGGGCAGCTCGCCGAGCAGCTTGAGGTTGAACAGGATCTGATCGAGCGCGGCGTTGCCGACGCGCTCGCCGATGCCGAGCGCGGTGCCGTGGATGCGATCGGCGCCGAACTCGATCGCGAAGATCGCGTTGACGACGCCGAACCCGCGGTCGTTGTGGCCGTGCCAGTCGATGCCGACGTCGGCGCGGCCGCAGCCGTCGAGCACGTGGCGCGTGAACCTGAGCAGATTGTGGATGCCGTCGGGCGTCGCGTGACCGACGGTGTCGCACACGACGAGCCGCGACGCGCCGTGCTCGACGGCGTTCGTGAACAGCTTCGTGAGCACGTCCGGACGCGAGCGCGTGGTGTCCTCGGTGACGTAGCCGACCGGCAGGTTGTAGCGGCGCGCGAGATCGATCGCGTCGGCCGACAGCTTCATCATCCGCTGCAGGTCCCAGTCCTCGGCGTACTGGCGGATCGGCGAGGAGCCGATGAAGCACAGCACCTCGATCTCGATGCCGACCTTCTGCGAGATGTCGACCACCGCCTGGACGTCGGCCTGGTGCGTGCGCGCCGCGCACGACGGCTTGATCGTCAGCTTCGCGTCGCGGATGTGCTCGGCGATCGTGGTGACGTCCTCGACCGCGCGCTTGCCGGCGCCCGGCAGGCCGATGTCGGAGGTGTCGATGCCGAGATCGTTCGCGAGCTCGATCAGGCGCAGCTTGTCGTCGATCGACGGATCGACGACGGATGGTGACTGGATGCCGTCGCGCAGCGTCTCGTCGAGGAACTGGATGCGCCGCCGGGGCGACAGCTTGCCGACCTTCTCGACCGAGTTCCAGTCGTACATCAGCTCGCGCTCATCGGGATGGATGGACATCGCAGGCCTCACATCACATGGTGAAGGACGACGATCAAGAGCGCGGTCGCTCCGATCACGCACGCGAGCATCAGGAACCAGCCGATCACGGCGGCCGCGCCCGCGAGCCCCAGGCCGGCGAGCCACAGCGGGTACGCGCGCTCGCGGCGCACGACGGACGCCACGCACGCGCCGGCGGTCGCGACGAGCGGCGGCACGCTGATCCGCCAGTCGGGCACCGACCACAGATGGTCCTGCAGCACGAGCACGACGACCAGCGCGACCACGCCGAGCACGAGCGCGACGGTGGCCGCGACGCGGCGCGGCACGGTTGACAGGTGCTCCGGCTTGGGCAGGTCCACGCCGGGACTATAGCGTCAGGTCGGAGTCAGCCCCAGCTGGTTCCGCAGCCGCACGTGGGCAGCGCCGTAGGCGAACTCGACGAGATCCTTGTCGAGCTCGCCCATCTCCCGGGCGCCGGCGAACGCCGCCGGCACGTCGCCGCAGAGCAGCAGCGCGACGCGATCGGCCGTGCGCGACAGCGAGCGCGCCCACACCGACAGGTTGAGGCCGCCGCCGCCGCGCGACAGCAGCCGCAGCGCGGTCGCCCGTGCCTGGACGCGGATGTCGGCCGGCAGCTCGGAGACGAGCTTGGCCGCGTGCGCGGCGAGCACGTCGTCGATCTCCCCTCGGCCGGCCTCGGTGCCCGCCGCCTCGCGCACGATCGCGAGCACGACGGCGCGCAGCACGCGGCCCGGCCGCGACGCGCCGACCGCGCGGCCAGGCCACACGAACGTCAGCGCGCGCGCGAGCCGGAACACGAGCTCGGGCCGCTCGGGCGCGGTCAGCGCCTCGTCGCCGGCGACGAGGACCGGCGGGTCGCTTGCGACGACGTGGATCTGACCGCCGAGCTCGGCGCGCGCGTAGACCGCCGCGTCGGGGACGTCGAGGATCGCGGCGAGCTGCGCGCGCAGCCGGCCGAACGCGGGCGGCAGCTCGTCATCGCGCACGCGCTGGCTCGCGTCGAGCTCGCCGTCGGCGAGCGTCATCGGCGCGAGCGCGTGGATCGCGGGCGCGAGCAGCTCGATCAGCGCGCCGAGCTCGAGGCCGTCGTCCTTGTGGCGCAGCAGCGTCCATGACTCGCGCGTGAGCGGCTTTCCCAGCAGCCGCGCACCGCGCGCGCGGTGCTGCTCGTACAGCGCGTGCATCGCGTCGTCGGCGGTGCCGAGCGCGACCATCGTCGACGCCGCGAGGAACGCGGCATCGGCGTGGCCGGCGGCTTCGGTGTTGCGGACGAGCGCGGCGCCCGACTGCGGATCGGCGAGCGCCTCGCGCCAGCCCGTGCGCTGGATCGGCTCGTCGACGGTCTGCAGCGCCTTCTCGGCGCGCTGGGCGATCGCGACCACGTCGGGGTGGTTCGGCGCGAGCTTCTTCGCCGTCGCGACGGCGGCGACGACGCCGCCCGCGTTGTCGAGGTGATCGAGGTAGAGCCGCGCGAGCCGCACCCACACGCCCGCCTCGTTCGGGCCGCCGGTGCCGCGCAGCCGGAACAGCACGCGCTTGAGCACGCGCTCGAGCCGGCGCAGCTCGCCGCCCGCGACGAGCAGCTGCTCGATCGCGGCGAGCGCGTCCTTGCGCGTCGGATCGAGATCGAGCGCGCGCTCGAGGTGGAACAGTGCCGCCGCGTCGTCGCTGCGCACCGTCGCGTCGATGCGGCCCTTGTAGTCGTGCGCCGCGGGGTGATCGGGATCGATCGAGAGCGCCTGGTTCAGGTGGCCGCGCGCGGCGTCCGCGGCGGCGCCCGTGCGATCGCCGGCGTTCCACATCGCCCAGCCGAGCGCCGCGTGATAGTCGGCCTCGTTCGGCGCGCGCTGGATCGCGGTCTTCAGCTGGCCGACCGCCTGCGTCCATTGCTCCCTCGCCATCTGATCCTCGGCGGTGCGGAACAGCAGCTCGGTGTCGAGTGCCGGCGGCGCCGCGACGAGCTCGCCGCCGGCGAGCTCGCGGTTGTACGCGGCGCGCTTGCGCGGATCGCGCAGCACGTCGCGCGCGCTCGCGTACGCGGCGCGGATCGCCTCGATCTTCCCCTGATCGGGCGCGGGCTCGGCGCCGGCGATCGTGCGCTCGAACAGCGCGAGCTTGATCTGGTGCGCGGCCTCGACGTCGTCGGCCGACGCGTCGCGATCGATCAGCAGCACCGCGTAGTGATCGGCGCTCGCGATGCGCTGGTGCTCGGCGGCGACCGCCTGGTGCACGCGCGCCGACTTGTCGCGGCGCGCGCTCGCCGCCTCGAGCTCGGTCTTCGACACGATGCCGGAGTCCTCGTCGAGGTCGGTCGCGTCGACCACCGGGTCGAAGTCGAGCGGGTTCGAGCC
>JBLMXA010000884.1:0-3469 GCA_050257515.1 Acidobacteriota bacterium
AGCCGCGCTTCATCGCGCCGACGCTCGCGATCGCGCCGCCGAGGTTGACGGTCTTCCAGAACCCGCGCTCGAGCTGCGCCGCCTTGTAGATCTCGAGCGACGGATCGGTGAACACGGCGCCATCGTAGCCGGTCGTCTCGCGGAAGCCCTCGATGAACATCGGCGCGCCGTTGCCGATCACGTACAGCTCGGCGCCGGCCGCGTGGATGTCCCCGATCGAGCGGTGCAACTGCACCACGTGCTCGCGGCAGTGCAGTCAACCGAAGTGGCGCACGAACGCGAGCACCGCGGGCTTGTCGCGCCACAGGCTGCCGAGTGCGACCGGCTCGCCCTTGGCATCCTGCACCTTCATGTCCGCGAGCGAGTCGGCGCGTTCCAGCACGCTGCGGTTGTATCAGATGCCGGCGACCATTCCCCACCAAAGCGACACGCTCTGGGTCCCCTTCATCGCCTTGATCACGATCTCGTTGCCGCGCTTGGTGCCGGTGTGCAGGCGCTTGATCGTCAGCATCAGCTTGTCGCCGTTGTGACCGGTCGTGCGGTCCCACGAGAACCCGAGCGAGGTCAGGCTGCCCTGCAGCACGCTCGCGTCCATCGCCTCGACCGTGAAGTCGGCCGACGGTCCGTCGCTGAACAGATCGACCTCGATCGTCTTGGACTCGCCGGTGTTGATCGTCACGCCGGGCGTCATGATCGTGCCCGCGCGCGTCGTGAGCGTCAGCATCTCGGGCATCGCCGGCGCGGCGGCCAGGTACGGCGTCGCGGCGGGCACGCACGGATCGTGGCCGGCGGCCGCCGACGCGTTCGACCACGTGCGCTGGACGACGAAGTCGCCGAGCAGCTTCGCGAATGCGGTGTCGACGTACTCGCACATGTCGCCGAGCTCGCCGCCCGGCGTGCGATTCATGACGTAGTAGTTCGGATCGAGCCGCTCGTACGCCGGCGCGGTGAACGGGTGCGGGTCGGTCGTCGCCTCGACCAGCTCGTGGCTGGTCGCACCGGTCGTCAGGTCGAACCCCGTCGAGTCGCAGCGCGGGATCAGCGCGTAGATCGTGCCGTTCATCGTCTCGGAGTGGTAGCCGCCGAACGCCTGGCAGCTCGCCGCGCCGCCCTCGGTCAGCACCGCGCCGGGAGGCAGGAAGATCGTGTACAGCGTGGTCAGGTCGGGAGTCGGCCAGCCGGGGTGGGTGCCGTCGGTCTGCGCCTCGAGCCAGGTCTCGAGATCGGTGTCGGTCGTCGGCGGGGTGTCGGTCGAGACGATGCTGGGCGCGATCGTCAGCGGGCCCACGCCGTACTCGCCGACCACGGTCGTCCAGTAGGAGGACGGCGCGAGCGCCGCGAGGAACTGCTCGAGCGTCGCCTGCGCCGGGTCGTTCGCGAAGAACACCGGGATCACCTTCGCGGCCGCCATCACCGCCCCGCCGCTCGGGATCACCTGCGGCGGCGCCGCGTGCGGGGCCTCGGCATAGGCATCCGGCAACGGCGCGTCCGGCGGCGCCTCCTGCGGATGCAGGTTGTCACCGCAACCGACGACGAACAGCGCGAGCGCGACGACGGACTTCATGCTTGCCCCCGGCGCGGAGGGGACCATCGCCGGCTCCCGCGGTCCACGCTGCCTCGCCAACAGGCGCTCACGGGCGCGAGGAATCGAGTAATCGGCCTTGCAAACCCCGTCGGTGTGGACCTTCGTGACCCTTGCGACCGACATCGCTTGCCGTGCCACGGTGAGGCGACGTGACGGATGTAGCCCACGCCGAGGAGCAAATCACGGTCGGCCGCTACCTGCTGCACCGTCAGATCGCGCGCGGCGGAATGGCGACGATCCACATCGCGCGCGTGCTCGGCGACGTCGGGTTCTCGCGCATCGTCGCCGCGAAGCGGCTGCGGCCCGAGCTCGCCGAGAACCGCGAGTTCGTCGCGATGTTCCTCGACGAGGCGCGCATCGCCTCGAAGGTCAACCACCGCAACGTCGTGCCGGTGCTCGACGTCGGCACCGCGAACGGCGAGGTCGTGCTCGTCCAGGAGTACGTGCACGGCGCGCCGCTGTCGTTCCTCTTGCGCACGGCGCATCACGCGAACACGCACGTGCCGCTGCCGGTCGCGGTCTCGATCGGATCGCAGGTGCTCGCCGGCCTCCACGCCGCGCACGAGACCCTCGACGAGATGGGCACGCCGCTCCACATCATCCACCGCGACGTGTCGCCGCAGAACATCATGATCGCGACCGACGGCACCGCGCGCCTGCTCGATTTCGGAATCGCGAAGGCGGCGGCGAGCGCGACCCACACGCGCCAGGGCACGTTCAAGGGCAAGCTCGCGTACGCGGCGCCCGAGCAGATCCGCGGCCACGCGACGAAGCAGAGCGACGTCTACGCGCTGTCGGTCGTGCTGTGGGAGCTCGTCGTCGGCGATCGGCTGTGGCGCGACGCGAAGACCGAGGACGATCTGATCGTCGCGATCATGAAAGGCAACGCGCCGTCGATCGTCGACGCCCTCGCCGCCGAGCGCGCGTGGACCGGCACGTACCGCTGGAACCAGCTCGAGGCGATCGCGCCGATCATCCAGAAGGGGCTCGCGAGCGACCCGCGCCGGCGCTGGCAGACCGCGGCCGAGATGGAGGACGCGCTGACCGCGGCGGTGCCGCTCGCGTCGTCGAGCGACGTCGCGGAGTGGCTGCGCGCGCTCGGCGGCGAGTTCCTCGCCGATCGCGATCGCATCATCGCCGCGGAGGAGGCGAGCTGGCGCGCGGCCGGCGGCAAGGTCACGCGCGAGGCGTCGGTCGACGACTCGATGTCGATCTCGGGCGCCGTCGACGTCGGCGCCGAGCCGGTGCTGCCGCTGGCGCCCGAGACGAGGCGGCCGTGGATGCGCGAGCAGCTGCCGTGGCTCGTCGCCGCGGGCGGCCTGCTGCTCGCGCTCGTGCTCGTCGTCATCTCGAGCGTCGGCTCGAGCCGCGTCGCGCCCGCGCCCGCCGCGATCGCGCCGCCGCCCGCGGAGCCCGCGGTCGCGCCGCCGCCGGAACCGCCCGCGCGGCCGGCCGAGCCGACGTACGCGACGGTGCGCCCGCCGCCGGCGCCGCCGACGCGTCACGTCGAGCCGCCGCGCCACGCCGAGCCGCCGCGCCAGGTCCAGGCGACCCGGGCCGCGCCGCGCCCCGCGCCGCACCCGCAACCGGCGCCGCCGCCGAAGCTCGTCAAGACCGCGCCGCACCCCGTGCCGGCCGCGGTACCGCCCGCGGTCCGCGAGCGCGAGCGCGAGGCGGCCGCCGAGTGCAACCCGCCCTACTACTTCCGGGGCGACAAGAAGATCTTCAAGCCGCAATGCATTTAAGCTCGTAGTGGATGCCCGACGACGACCTCCGCACGCGCCGGTGGCAGCGGATCTCGCGGCCGGCGATCGAGCAAGATCCGCTGCAGGCGCTGCGCGCGGCGATCGCCCGCGTGCGTGCGGCGCCGCGCGACGTCGAGGT
>JBLMXA010000885.1:0-4813 GCA_050257515.1 Acidobacteriota bacterium
CTGGTGGATCGCGTTGGCGACGAGCTCCTTGCCGGTACCGCTCTCGCCCGTGATGAGCACGGTCGCCTTGCTCGGCGCGACCTGATCGACGATCTCGAACACGCGCTGCATCGGCGGCGAGCTGCCGACGATGTTGCTCGGCGCGACGCGGTCGCGGACGCGCGCGCGCAGCTGGCGGGTCTCGCGCTTGAGCTGCAGGTGCTCCATCACCTTGTCGACCACGACGAGCAGCTCGTCGAAGTTGATCGGCTTGGTCAGGTACTCGGCCGCGCCCGCGCGCATCGCATCGACCGCCGAAGACACCGCCCCGAAAGCGGTCATCACGACCACGGCTGGCGGGTCCTCGTTGGCGCGCAGCTTCTTCACCAGCTCGATGCCGTCCATGCCGGGCATCTTGAGGTCGGTGATGACGATGTGCGGCGAGAAAGCCTCGTACTTGCCGAGGGCCTTGAAGGCGTCCGCGGCGGTTTCCACCTCGAAGCCCTCGTCCCGCAGCAGCTCGGCGAGCGCGGTGCGAGCGTTGACCTCGTCGTCGACGACTAGAATGCGGCCTGACCTGGACATGCCAGGAGGCTCAGCCAGAATCGTGCCACGCAAAAACCCGCGTTTCCGAGCGATCTTCTGCAGCTCCTGCGGACCCACAACGGGTCCTGCGCAAGCGTTGCGCATTTCCGGCGCGAAACGGTGAAAGTCTGCGGCACGGCCCTTGGAGGGATCGCGATGCATGTCCTCCGCCGCCGTGGTCACCCCCGAGTGCCTGGCCGAGCAATCGAGCCGTGGCCCCCGCTACACCAGCTACCCTCCGGCGACCGAGTTCGGGCCGGTGGCGCCGGCGCGGGTGGTGCGCGAGCTGGCGGAGCTGCGGGCGGAGGGCAAGCCGGTGTCGCTGTACGTGCACGTGCCGTTCTGCCGCAGCCTGTGCTGGTACTGCGGCTGTAACGTGATCCCGTCGCGCGACACCTCGCGCGGCGAGCAGTACGTCGATGGCGTCGCGACCGAGCTCGCGATCCTCGCCGGCTCGCTCGGCATCGGTCATCCGCTCTCGGAGATCGCGCTCGGCGGCGGCTCGCCGAACTTCCTGACGCCGAAGTCGCTGCGCGTGCTGATCGAGGCGATCAGGAGGTGCTTCACGATCACGCCGAACGCGCGGCTGTCGGTCGAGCTCGATCCGCGCGACACCACGACCACCCAGCTCGAGGCGTTCGCGAACGCGGGCTTCCGCTCGCTGTCGGTCGGCGTCCAGGACTTTTCGCCGCAGGTCCAGGACGCGATCCACCGCCATCAGACCGCCGTGCAGACCCGGTGGCTGATCGAGCGGGCGCGCGCCTACGGGTTCACCGACGTCAACGTCGACATCGTGTACGGGCTGCCGCGGCAGAGCGAGGAGAGCTTCCTGCAGACGATCGAGAGCGTGATCGAGCTCGCCCCCGATCGCATCGCGCTGTTCGGCTACGCGCACCTGCCCGACAAGCTGCCGCACCAGCGGCTCGTCGAGCGCGCGGGCCGCGTGCTCGATCGCTACGAGCGCGCGACGCTGCTGCTCGCCGCGATCGATCGGCTCGCGCAGGCCGGCTACGTCCACCTCGGGCTCGATCACTTCGCGAAGCCCGGCTCGGGGCTCGCGCGCGCGGCGGCCGAGCACCGCATGACGCGCACGTTCCAGGGCTACGTCGAGCACCGCGCCGACACCATCCTCGGCGTCGGCGTGTCCTCGATCTCGTCGACGCCGCGGATGTTCTGGCAGAACCACACCGAGCTCGCGAAGTGGGAAGCGGACATCGGCCAGGCGCGGCTGCCGGTCGAGCGCGGCATCGTGCTCGATGCCGACGATCAGATCCGGCGCGCGCTGATCGAGCGGCTGATGTGCGACGGCGAGATCGAGCTCGATCAGCTCGGCAAGCGGTTCGGGATCGACCCGATGGCGTACTTCGCGCGCGAGCTCGACGCGCTGGCCGGCCAGCACGAGCTGGCCGTGCTGGACCGCGACGCGCACGCGATCCGCACGACGCCGATGGGCAAGCTGCTGGTGCGCAACGTGTGCATGACGTTCGATCGCTATCACCGCGACGGAGCTCGCTTCTCGTCCACGATCTAGGAGGGCACGATGACCACGCCCACGCCGAGTCGGTTGCTCGCGGAGCTGCAGCACCAGCACGAGAAGCTGCGCGCGATGATGGATCGCTGCGAGCAGCTCGCAGACGATCTCGATCGCGGGGGCGCGCAGGCGTCCGAGCTGACCCGCGAGGTCGCGAAGCTGCGGCTCGCGTTCGACGCCCACAACAGGTTCGAGGAGCAGCTGCTGCGCCCCGTGCTGCGCGATCTCGATGCCTTCGGGACCGTGCGCCTCGAGCAGATGGTGGCCGACCACGTCGAGGAGCACCGCGCGATGCGGCAGCAGCTCGACGGCCCCACCGGCGAGCTGCGCGCGACCCTCTACGAGCTGCGGGCGCACCTCGCCGCCGAGGAGCGCTACTTCCTGTCCTCGCACGTCTTGCGCGACGACCTGGTGACCGTCGAAGGCGGCGGCTGAGCCCCTTCAACAGTGCATCATGATGACCGCCATCATCATGATCACGCCGACGACGATCGTCGCCCACTCGATGACCATCAGCGGGATCGTTCCGGACCAGGAGTCGTTGCTCTTCGCCATGCGGTAGCTGCGCAGCACGCGACATGCCAGCGCGCGACACGCGCGACCAGCGCGATGCGCGCGAGATTTGACGTGGCCTCGCGCAGGCAGTGCATGACGCTCCGATGACGGCGCAAGGGCTGCGCGCGTATGCGCCAAAAACGCCCCGTTGCGCAGGCACGGCGGTTGCGAAGGACCTGCGCCAATGACGACGAGTACCGAAACCATTCGTTACGACGACGCGACGGTGCGGCGATTTGTCACCGCGACCATCGTGTGGGGTGCCGTGGCCATGCTCGTCGGCCTGTGGTGCGCGCTGCAGCTCGCGGTCCCGAGCCTCAACTTCGCCCCCTACTTCACGTTCGGTCGCCTGCGGCCGCTGCACACGAACGCGGCGATCTTCGCGTTCGCCGCGAACGCGATCTTTGCGGCGGTCTACTACTCGTCGCAGCGGCTGCTCAAGGCGCGACCGATCGACTGGCTGTCGAAGTTCCACTTCTGGGGCTGGCAGCTGATCATCGTCGGCGCGGCGATCACGCTGCCGCTCGGGTTCACGCAGGGCAAGGAGTACGCCGAGCTGGAGTGGCCGCTCGACCTCGCGATCCTCGTCGTGTGGGTCGCGTTCGCCGTCAACTTCTTCGCGATGGTGCGCAACCGCCGCGAGAAGCACCTCTACGTCGCGCTGTGGTTCTACATCGCGTCGATCATCACGATCGGCATCCTCCACATCTTCAACAACCTGTCGCTGCCGGCGGGCCTGTTCAAGAGCTACTCGATCTACGCCGGCGTCCAGGACGCGATGATGCAGTGGTGGTACGGGCACAACGCGGTCGCGTTCGTGCTGACGACGCCGTTCCTCGGCCTCATGTACTACTTCCTGCCGAAGGCGGCGGAGCGGCCGGTGTTCAGCTACCGGCTGTCGATCCTCCACTTCTGGTCGCTCGTCTTCATCTACATCTGGGCGGGCCCGCACCACCTCCACTACACGGCGCTCCCGCAGTGGGCATCGACGCTCGGCATGATCTTCAGCGTCATGCTGTGGATGCCGTCGTGGGGCGGCATGATCAACGGCCTGCTCACGCTGCGCGGCGCGTGGAACCGCGTCGCCGAGGATCCGGTCCTCAAGTTCTTCGTCGTCGGCATCACGTTCTACGGGATGTCGACGTTCGAGGGGCCGATGCTGTCGATCAAGAGCGTCAACGCGCTGTCGCACTACACCGACTGGAACATCGCGCACGTCCACGGCGGCACGCTCGGCTGGGTCGGCTTCATGACGTTCGGGATGATCTACTGGCTCGTCCCGCGCATCTACCAGACGAAGCTGTACTCGAAGAAGCTCGCGACGACGCACTTCTGGGTCGCGACGATCGGCATCGTGCTCTACGTCGTCGCGATGTGGGCGAGCGGCATCACGCAGGGCCTGATGTGGCGCGCGTTCGATTCCGCCGGCCGCCTGCAGTACCCCGACTTCCTCGAGACCGTGACGCGGCTCGTGCCGATGTACTGGCTGCGCGCGCTCGGCGGCGGCCTGTACATCAGCGGGCTCGCGATCGGCGCCTACAACATCTACCGGACCTGGCAGGCGCGCCCGGAGAAGTACGAGGACGTCACCGCCGAGGTGCCGCCGATGATCCGCGCCGCGAAGGCCGCCGAGAAGGCCGAGAAGCAGGCGCTCGAGCGCGCGGTCGAGCCGCGCGTCCACTGGCACCGCAAGTGGGAAGGCCTGCCGGCGCTGTTCACCGTGCTCGTCGCGCTCGCCGTGATCGTCGCGTCGCTGTTCGAGCTGCTGCCGACGTTCTTGATCGGCAGCAACGTGCCGACGATCGCGAGCGTCAAGCCGTACACGCCGCTCGAGCTCTACGGCCGCGACATCTACCTCCGCGAGGGTTGTTACAACTGCCACTCGCAGATGGTCCGTCCGTTCATCGACGAGACCGTGCGTTACGGCCTCAATGGCCAGCCGGCCGAGTACAGCAAGCCCGGCGAGTTCGTCTACGACCACCCGTTCCAGTGGGGCAGCAAGCGCACCGGCCCCGACCTCGCACGCGAGGGCGGCCGCCGCGACGAGCTGTGGCACCTGCGCCACTTCGAGGATCCGCGCGCGACGTCACCGGGCTCGGTGATGCCGAGCTACGGCCACCTGCTCGACCACACGATCGACTGGAGTGTCGTGCAGAGGCGTGT
>JBLMXA010000886.1:0-6632 GCA_050257515.1 Acidobacteriota bacterium
CTTGCCGGCGTCGTCGTGCCACTTGACGTTCCACTCCTTCTTGTCGACCGCGCCGGGCAGGGGGAAGCCGACCGCGAAGGTCTCGTTCCAGCTCGCCGAGCCGGAGGTGTGGCGGCCCGGCGTCGGATCGGCGATGTAGGTGACGCCCATCAGCGAGGTGAACCGCGAGTCATGGTACGCGGGCTCGCTGCCGTGGACGTGGACGGCGAACGCCTCGGAGCCCTTGCCGACGTGCGCGGCCGCGCGCTGCACGCCCTGGCCGAGCCACGCGCCGCACCCCTCGCCGCTCCCCATCTTGATCGTCAGGGACAGCGCGCCCTCGCCGTTGCCCCACCGCATGTCGACGCCGTCGAGGTCGGCCTTCGTCAGGATCCCCTTGTCGACCGCCTCGCACACCCAGCCGAGCGTCATCGACGAGCTCACCGCATCGATGCCGAACCGGTTGCACGCGTCGTGGCACGCGGTGACGAGCTCGATGTCGTCGTTGAGCAAGTTCGCGCCGAAGCCGACGATCGTCTCGTAGTCCGGCCGCCGCACGTCGCTGAGGTTGCG
The DNA here is from genome assembly GCA_050257515.1 of Acidobacteriota bacterium. Classification (GTDB taxonomy): domain Bacteria; phylum Myxococcota_A; class Polyangia; order Haliangiales; family Haliangiaceae; genus JABFXX01. The sequence continues at coordinate 553 of JBLMXA010000886.1, forward strand.
CGACTTGACCTTGACGATGCCCTTGCACGGCATCGGGCAGTCGCCGCACGACAGCTTCTTCGAGATGTACTTGTCGACGACCTTGCCGTCGATCTTCATCGCCTTCTTCGCGAGCGGAAAGTCGCGCGCGCCGACGCCGATCCAGTTCTTGATCGGCGCGTCGCCGTTCTCGATCGAGAGGGCGACCGCCGCCGTCGTGCCTCGCTGCGACCACAGCCGCCGCATCGAGGCGACCGGCGACTGCAGCTTCATGCCGAGCCTCGTCATCAGCCGGTACATCCACGCGAGCCAGCCCTTCGGCTTGGCCATGTACGCGAAGAACCGCGCGATGAGCCCGAGGTCGCGCTTGTACTCGTCGGTGATCCGCTTGCAGACCGCGGCCAGCTCCTTTGGCCGCGCGACCGGCACCTCGCCGCTGCCCGCGACGACGATCGCCTTGAGGTTCTTGCTGCCGTAGATCGCGCCGAAGCCCTGGCGGCCGAACGCGTGGTAGCGATCGTTCATCACGCTCGCGATCCGCTGCTGCTTCTCGCCGGCGGGGCCGATCGCCGAGACGCCGACGTCGCGCTTGCCGCCGAACCGCGACTTCAGCGCGTCGAACGTCTCCGGCACCTCCTTGCCCCACAGCTCGCCGGCGGGCTCGAACGAGACGTCGTCGTCGCGCACGACGAGCAGCGTCGGCTCGCTCGCCTTGCCGCTGACGACGAGCGCGTCGTAGCCGGACTCGCGCAGGTGGCTGCACACGCTGCCGCCGGAGTTCGAGTCGGCCCACGTGCCGGTCAGCGGCGACTTGCCGACGATCTGGATGCGCCCGGAGAACGGCGTGTGCAGACCGGTGAGCAGGCCCGAGCACACCGCGAAGCACGCCTCGGCCGCGAGCGGGTCGGTGCCCCTGGGGAAGTGCTTCCACATCAGCCACGATCCGAGCCCGTAGCCGCCGAGGTACTGGCGATAGACGTGCGGATCGATCGTCTCGACGCGATGAGTCCGCGCGGTGAGATCGACGAACAGCACCCGTCCGTGAAACCCCTTGTTCGCGGGGACCAACGCCTCCGGCATCTGCCGAGCATACGGCACTCGCGTTGCACCGTGGGTGGGTGAATGGTGCTTGCGACGCTCTGGCTCGTGATCAGCGCGCTCTCGGCGATCGTCGTGGCGCTCGATCTGCTCGTCCACGGCGGCAAGAAGATGTGGATCATGGACCTCGTGTGGCCGATCACGGCGCTGTGGGCGGGCCCGTTCGCCGCGTGGGCCTACTTCGAGCTCGGCCGCGCCGAGCGCCACGATCAGCCGCTCCCGGCGCTCGCGGGCAAGGCGGCCACGCACTGCGGTGCAGGCTGCACGCTCGGGGACATCGCCGCCGCGCTGTTCGCGGTCGGCGTGCCGCTGTCGCTCGGCGGCTACGACATCTTCGGAGAATGGATCTACGCGTACATCGCCGCGTTCGCGATCGGCATCGCGTTCCAGTACTTCACGATGCCGAGCCGCGGATGGGTCGCGGCGGTCAAGGCCGACACGCTGTCGCTCACGGCGTGGCAGGTCGGCATGTACGGCTGGATGGCGATCGCGAGGTTCGCGATCCTCGGCCATCGGTTCGACAAGCGCGCGCCGCTGTTCTGGGTGCTGATGCAGGCCGCGATGCTGTGCGGGTTCCTCACGGCGTGGCCGGTCAACGCATGGCTGCTGCGCCGCGGGCTCAAGGAAGCGATGTGAGCACGATCGCGTCGCCGTCGACCGCGACGACGGGCTGCACGTCGGCCTCGAAGCGCGCCGCGACGAGGCGGCGGCCGTCCGGCGCGGCGATCGTGTCGCCGGGCTCGAGCCGCTCGCCCGAGGCCAGCGTGCCGGCGACGTCGCGCAGCAGCAGCGCCGCCTCGGTCGCGCCCTCGGGGGCGATGTCGAGCAGCACGACATCGGGCCGACCGAACTTCTTCAGGCCGAGCGACCACGCGGCGAGCGTGCCGTCGCCGGTCTCGTCGAAGAACAGCGTGACCTCGTGCATGACGTCGAACGTGCGGTCGGCGGCGAGCCCGGCGACGTCGCTGCCGAGGTGCGCGCGCGCCGCGTAGACGTCGACGATCACGGTCGCGCCCTCCTCGCAGATGCACTTCGCGATCGCCCACGCGGCCTGGACGTGGCCGAGGTCGTCGGGATCGTCGAGCGAGCCTTCGATCACGTACGCGTGCTGCGACGCGAGCGCGAGCGCGGCGACGTCGGCGCCGAGGTCGCTCGCGATGACGTCGGCGAACGGCGCGACGACCTGATCGACGAACCACTCGGGATCGTCGGCACGGTCGCGCGCGACGAGCGCGATCGCGGTCGGCCCGTCGCCCTCGTCGGGCATGCCGTGGTGCGTGCGCGAGATCGGCAGCGGATCGGGCAGCTTGGTCGTCGCCAGCGCGATCAGCGCGATCTCGCCGCGACCTCCGCCGACGACGTAGCCGTCACGCCGCCAGACGCTGGCCATCAGTTGTCGTCCGCGTACATGGCTTCGATCTCTCGCGCGTACTTCTGCGCGACGACCTTGCGCTTGATCTTCATCGTCGGCGTCAGCTCGCCGGAGTCGATCCCGAACGGACGCGGCAGCACCGTGAACTTCTTGATCTGCTCGACGCGCGCGAGCGTCTGGTTGACCTCGTCGATCTTGGCCTGGATCGTCGACTGGATCTGCTCCGCGGGCACCTTGTCCGAGGCGGTGGGCTCGAGCGTGACGAGCGCGGTGAGGTACTTGCGGCGATCGCCGATCACGACCGCCTCGCCGACGAGCGGCGACTGCTTGAGCATCGCCTCGATGTTCTTCGGCGCGATGTTCTTGCCGCCGGCGGTGATGATGATCTCCTTCTTGCGGCCGGTGATCGTGAGGAAGCCATCGCCGTCGAACGCGCCGAGATCGCCCGAGCACAGCCAGCCGTCGTGCAGCGCCTCGGCGGTCGCGTCGGGCTCCTTGTAGTAGCCGAGGAACACGTTCGGGCCCTTGACGAGGATCTCGCCGTCCTCGCCGAGCTTGACCTGGATGCCGGGCAGCGGCGGGCCGACCGAGCCGAGCCGCGTGCGGCCGGGCAGGTTGAGCGACGTCGGCCCGCAGTCCTCGGACTGGCCGTAGATCTCCTGGATCGGCAGGTCGAGGCTCGCGAAGAACGCGAGCACGTCCGGCGCGATCGGCGCCGCACCCGAGAACAGCTGGCGCACGCGATCCATGCCGAGCGCCTCCTTGATCTTGGCGATCACGAGGCGGCTCGCGAGCCGGTACTGCAGCTCGAGCGCGCGCGGGATCGGCTCGCCGCGATCGCGGTGCTCGTTGACCTTCGCGCACGTGTTGCGAGCCCACTCGACGAGCCGCTTCTTCGCGCCGGTCGCCTCGGTCAGCTTCGCGGCGAGCGCCGCGTGGAACTTCTCCCACACGCGCGGCACGCCGAACATCGCGGTCGGCCGCGCCTCCTTGATCGCATCGGCGAGCTTCTCGATCGATTCGGCGAAGTACACCGTGCTGCCCGCGGTCGCCGGCATGTGGATCGTGCACATCTGCTCGGCGATGTGCGACAGCGGCAGGTACGACACCGAGATCTCGTCGGCCGGCCGGCCGGCGACGTCGAGGAGAAGCTGGGACGTCCACGCGAGGTTGCGATGCGACAGCATCACGCCCTTGGGCGGTCCGGTCGTGCCCGACGTGTAGATCAGCGTCGCGAGCTCGTCGGGATCGAGCGCGGCGAGCCTGCGATCGAGCTCGGCCTCCGGCCCGGCGTCGGCCTTCGCGAGCAGCTCCTCCCACGTCAGCACGTCGTCGCCGGTCGCGGTCGCGCCGCGCATCGTGACGATCCACCTGAGCAGCGGCAGCTCGGCGCGCTTGGCCTTGAGCTTCGCGAGCTGCTCGGCGTTCTCGACCAGGGCGACGTGCGACTCCGAGTGGTGGACGATGTACTGGACCTCCTCGGCGGAGCACGTCGTGTAGATGCCGGCCGGGCAGCCGCCCGCCATCATCGCGGCGTGATCGAAGATCACCCACTCGGGCCGGTTGAAGCCGAGGATCGACACCTTGCCGCCGGGCGGCAGCCCCAGCGCGATCAGCGCGCGCGCGACCGTGCGGATCTGCTCGCCGTACTGCGCCCACGTCGTCGGCTGCCAGCGGCCGCCGGCCTTCTGGAGGTACGCGGTCGCGCTCGGCCGCTCCGCCGCCATGCGCAGCACTCGATGAGGGATCAGATCGCGCGGTGCCGGCACTAGTTCTTCTTCTTCTTGCTCTCGCCCGCGAAGTACGTCGTCGAGCGCTTCGCGCCCTTCGTCTTGATCGCGCCCTCGGAGATCAGCTTGCGGATCGGCAGCGCGAGGTCCTTCGTCGTCGTGCCGAGCTGCTTGTTGATCTGCTCGATGCGCAGGCCGGGGTGCTTCCCGACGAATCCGTGGAAGGTCTCGGCGAGCTTGTCGAGCTCGTTCGACGTGCGCTTGGCGCCCTTGCCACGGCCGCGGCCGACGCTGCCGACGAGCCGCGCGCCACCGCGCTTGCCGAGCGCGCCCTCGAGGGTATCGATGGCGGCCCTCCGGGCGAGATCGGTGATCTGCGCCACGAAGCCCGCTACGACTCGATTCATCTCCGTCTGGAAGTCGCTCATTCACATCCTCGGTAATTAGAGATCGCTTGTGTGCGCGGGATTAAGGCACACCAGCAATCGTATTGCAACTCACGGAGCGGCGAATGCCGGAGTCACATCCGAGAGCGTGATGTAGACGACCGGGCCGAGACCGGTCGCGGCCAGGTGCTTGTCGGCATACGAGAGGAACGTGTCGACGTTCGTGTACTCGCCCGGCGAGAAGCTCGTCGACGGGTGAAAGCCCATCATCATCGTGGTCGGCGCAAGGAGTGCGCTCCCGTCGGGGAAGTTCGCGTCGAAGATGTGCTCGAGCTGGGGAACCGTCGTGTAGTCGATCATCACGCCGTTGTCGGGGACCTCGAGCAACGCGAAGTCGGGTGCGGGGTCCGAGCTCGTGATCACCGACTGGCTCGGATAGTACGGCTGGCTCGTGTCGCCGATCGGCATCCATTGCTGCATCGTCCAGCTCGCGATCAGATGGTTGCGCCACGCGTTCTGGATGTACTGCCAGTTCAGCGCGGACGTATCCGCGATGTAGCCATTCTCTTGGAGTGCCAACAACGTATCGAGCGTCGCCGTCCAGCCGCCGGCGCGGAACGTCTTCGGCGTGCCGAGGTGGTGGGCATTGAAGATCGTGGCGGCGTGCTGGAGCAGCGTGCTCATCCCGTCGTGTCCGTACGCGCCGAGCATGATCGTGTATCCCGACGTGTCACCGGCCGGGTAGACGTCGGACTGATCGGTGATGCAGGTGAGGCCCGCGTCGACGACGAAGTTGCAGTACGGATGGATGTGCAGGCCGATCTCGTCGCCGTACGTGTCGCGCTGCTGGAGGATCCACGCATCGAGCTGCGCGCGCCGCGCGTCGCTCACCATCGGATCGGTGTACGTGTATGGCGCCCAGAAGTGCGTGATCCGCATTCCCGGGTGCCGCGCGTGCAACATGTTCATGTAATCGATCGCGCTGTCGCTCGGATCGGAAAAGTCGTAGTCGGTCGATACCAGCACGTAATACGGAGCGCTGCGGTGGAACGGCATCGCCGCGAATCCATCGCTGCTGTCGTTCGCGGTGAACACGATCGAGTAGTCGCCGGCCGCGAGGTCGGCGATCGAGATCTGCATGCCGAAGCCGTCGCTCTGGCGCTCCATGCGCACCGGCGGCAACGTGCCGACGTACGCGTCGACGTACTGCGCGCTCGCCGGCGCGGTGACCAGCACCGTCATCTGGTCGTCCCCCGGCGTGACGCCGTCGCCGACCAGGTACCAGCCGCGTAGCCCCTGGATCGCGAACGCCGGATCGTTGGTATCGGGTGCGGCGGGGACATCCGGCTTTGGCGGCGGGAACCCAGTTCCACAACCGCAGACCGCAACTGCGACCAGCGCCCATTTCATGGCGGCGGACGCTAGCACAGCCGAAAATGAACAGACCCGCATTTCTGCGGGCCCGATCGCGGACGGCTGACGGCTGCTTACGGGTGCGGACCGGCGCAGGTCATG
>JBLMXA010000887.1:0-6489 GCA_050257515.1 Acidobacteriota bacterium
CGCCTTGGCGGTTCAATTTCTCAGAACGAGCGAACCGCGTCGATCACGCGGTCGACGTCGTCGTCGGAGAGCTGGGCAAGCGCGAGAAGTCCGAGCCGACGCCCACCGCCACGCCCGAGCGCGCGCGCACCGACGATCCCGCGAGCGACTCGGGCCCCGTGGGCAGCTCGAACACGAACTGACCCAGAAATTCAACCGCCAAGGCGCCAAGCGCGCCAAGCCAGAGCCAAACAGGAGTGGGTCCTGTTCCTCTTCTTCTGGCTCCGGCTTGGCGACCTCGGCGCCTTGGCGGTTCAATTTCTCAGAACGAGCGAACCGCGTCGATCACGCGGTCGACGTCGTCGTCGGAGAGCTGGGCGTGGCTCGGCAGCGACAGCACCTCGGCGGCGAGCCGAGTCGCGACGGGAAACTCGGCGTCCTCGTGCAGCGCGCGGTACACCGGCTGCTGGAACGCGGCGAGCGGGTAGTGGATCGCGGCGTCGATGCCGCGCGCGGCGAGGTGATCGTGGAGCGCGTCGCGCCGCGCGTGGCGGATCGTGTAGAGGTGGTGGTTCGTGACGAAGCCGGCGGGTAGCCGCGGCGGCGCGAGGGACAGCGGCGCGAGCGCGGCGTCGTAGCGCGCGGCGATCTGGGCACGGCGCGCCTGCGCGCGATCGAGGTGGCGCAGCTTGACGCGCAGGATCGCGGCCTGCAGCTCGTCGAGCCGGCTGTTGAGGCCGATCGCGGCGTGGCGGTACTTCGCGCGCGCGCCGTGGACGCGCAGCGCGCGCAGCGCGCCGGCGCGCGCGTCGTCGTCGACGATCACCGCGCCGCCGTCGCCCGCGGCGCCGAGGTTCTTCGTCGGGAAGAACGACAGGCAGCCGAGCTCGCCGAGCGTGCCGGCCGCACGCCCGTGCAGGCGGGCGCCGAGCGCCTGGCACGCGTCCTCGATCACCGCGATCCCGCGCGCCGCGCACGCCTCGCGGAGCGCCGGCAGCGGCGCCGGCACGCCGTAGAGATCGGTCGCGATCACCGCGCGCGTGCGCGGGGTCAGCGCGCGCGCGATGGCCGCGGGCTCGACCGCGCACAGCACGGGATCGACGTCGACGAACACGGGCGTCGCGCCGAGCAGCGACACGACCTCGGCGTCGACGAAGATCGTGAACGCCGGCACGATCACCTCGTCGCCGGGCGACACGCCGAGCGCGAGCAGCGACAGCAGCAGCGCGCCGGTGCCCGAGCCGCACGCGACCACGTGCTTCGCGCCGAGGTAGCTCGCGAGCTCGTGCTCGAGCGCGGCGACCTCGGCGCCGAGCACGTAGCGCCCGGACCGCAGCACGCGCAGCACCGCCTGCTCGATCTCGTCGGCGAGCGCGAGGTGCTGGGCCGCGAGATCGGCCGGCCCGATCCGGCGGTGCGAGGACATGAGGGGGCACTATGCCACGGGGGCGCTACGCTTCACCATGAGCCCCGAGACCCGCACGCTGGTCCACCGCACCAGCCTCGCCAACGCCGCGATCGCGGTCGCGCTGTCGCCGCTGCCGCTGCTGGACGAGCTCGTGCTCGCGCCCGTGCTCGGCGTGCTCGGCGCGCGGATCGCGAGGCGCCACCAGCTCGCGCGGCGCGACATCCCGTGGCGGCCGATGCTGCGGGCGACCGCGGTCGGGCTCGCGGCGCGGTTCGGGCTCGACGTCGCCGTCGCGATCCCGGTGGCGTCGGCGGCGCTGTCGGCGACCACCGCGGCCGCGCTCACCGAGCTGCTCGGCGAGTACTACGACGCGGCGTGCCGAGACCCCGCGCACGTCCCTGCCCTCCACGTCCGCGAGATCGCGAGCCGGATCCGGCAGCGGGTCGCGTCGCGAACTGGACAGCGGACGGCACCTGCCGGTGCAGGGATCCGTGAGGGCTAGACACTTGACGTGACAGGCTTTCAGCCGTCAAACTCGGCGTCGGGTCGAACGTCGACCCGGCTAGGGACAACGCGAAGCTCGCTTCGCCAACGAAGTTGGCATCGCGTCGCTCTAATCGGCTGAATTTTCACGCGCCGCACTTGGCCCTGGGTTTGCTGTTTCCGTCCGCTGCTGGAGGTGAGCATGCGTCCGTCCATTCCGACCTACATGACAATCCTCGCGGGGATCCTCCTTGCAGGCTGCCCCGACCGATCGATCTCGAAGGTCGAGCCCCAGCAGCAAGGCGCGGTGACCAAGAAGATCCCGGTCAGCGCCGACATCGACATCCTGTTCGTCATCGACAACTCCGCGTCGACCTCGGACAAGCAGACGGTGTTCGCGCAGAACTTCCCCCAGTTCGTCGCGGCGCTCGACGCGTTCCCGACCGGACGCCCGAACCTCCACATCGGCGTCGTGACGACGACCGTCGACATCGGCGTGCAGGGCTTCGGCCCGGGCTGCCCGTCGCCGGCGCCCAACGATAACGGCCTGCTCGTCAACACCCCGCGCGTCGCCGCGGGCTGCTCGGGCCCGACCGGCCGGTTCATCAGCGACATCAAGAACGGCACCGGCGGTCGCACGACGAACTACTCCGGCACGCTCGCCGACACGTTCTCGTGCATCGCGCAGGTCGGCGTGTCCGGCTGCGGCTTCGAGGCCGACCTCGAGGCGATGAAGCGCGCGCTCGACGGCTCGCGGCCGGAGAACGCCGGGTTCATCCGCAACGGCGCCTACCTCGCGATCGTGTTCCTCACCGACGAGGACGACGCGTCGGTCAAGGACACCGCGATCTTCGGGCTCGGCTCGGGGGCCGCCGGCCCCGGCGACTTCCGCGCGCAGCCGCTCTACGCGTACAAGTGCGACACCGCGATCTCGGCGAGCGGCCCCGGCTCGTACACCAACTGCGTGCCGCGCACCGACTCGTATCTGCAGCCGACGGCCAGCTACTTCCAGTTCCTCGCGTCGGTGAAGGATCCGGCGCAGATCGTCGTCGCGATGATCATCGGCGATCCCAAGCCGCTCGGGACCAACGGCGTGAACATCCAGACCGGCATGATCACGTCGCCGTTCTCGCAGTCGCTCGCGCTCATGCCGTCGTGCACCGCGACGATCAACGGCAACGCCGCGATCGCGCGTCCCGGCGTCCGCATGGCCGACTTCCTGTCGAACTTCGGCCAGAACCGCGGCCGCTCCTACACGATCTGCCAGGCCGACTACTCGCAGGCCCTCACGGACATCGGCACGCTGCTGTTCAACGCGGTGTCGCCGTGCCTCGAGGGTGCCATCGATACGACGGACGCCGATCCGAACAACCCGGGCACGCAGCTCCAGTGCACGGTCACCGACGTCCAGAACGCCGGCACGTCGAGCGAGACGTCGTCGCTGATCCCGCCCTGCCAGATGCAGGATCCGACCACGCCGACGGCGAGCGGCACGCGCCCGTGCTGGTGGACCGGCCCCGACGCGACCGCCTGCCCGACGACGCAGACGCACTACCAGCTCAACGTCGTGCGTACCGGGCCGCCCGCGACCGGCACGACCGTCGACGTGCAGTGCGCTGTGACCCCGATGTGATCAGGCCCGATGTGAGGATGCGCCTCGCGGCGCTCGGGCTTCTGAGCTGGGTTGCCAGCTGCGGCAGCGGGGGTGGCTTCATCGACGCCCCCGCGCCGCCACCGCCGCCCGATCCGGGCACGGTGAGCGCCGCGTGGACGCTCACCGACGCGAGCGGCAACCCGAAGATGTGCAGTGACGTCAACGCGACCACGGTCGTCGTCGACCTCAAGGACACGACGACGGGCGCGTCGTTCTCGGCGCAGTTCCCGTGCGGCCTCGGTCAGGCGGTCAGCGGCGCGCTGCCCGCGGCGACCTACGACGTCCGGTTCTACCTGACCGGGATGCAGGGCCAGCTGGCGACCGCGACGATGCAGATGGGCATCACGATCCAGCCGGACATGACGACGCCCCTGATGCCGGTGACGTTCATCGTGTTCTAGCGCGGTCAGTCGGGCCGGTAGATGACGAGCGCGACGAGCAGGCGGCCGTCCTCGGCGGTGTCGGGGCGGCTCCACTTCTTGCCGCCGGTCCACGCGCGATACGGCTCGCTGCGCTCGGCCTCGTCGCGCGCGCGGCGGTAGTCATCCTCGGACGCGAACGACAGCGTCGCGGCGCAGCCGGCGACGTAGCAGCCCTCGTACGCGACGATCGTGTCGTCGTGAGCGAGCGAGTTGAACAGCGCGCGCGCCTGGTCGTCCCAGGATTCCTTGGCGCGGCCGGTGGAGCGGACGACGTCGAGGATGGATTTGCGGGATTCGGCCGGCGCCTCCGGCGGTGACGGTGACGGTGACGGGGACGGTGAGGGTGACGGTGACGGTGGCGGTGGCGGTGGCGGTGGCGGTGACGGTGACGGTGACGGTGACGGTGACGGGGGCGGTGACGGTGACGGCGACGGTGACGGCGAGATCGCGCTCGGGCTCGAGTGCGACGCGACGTACAGGTAGATGCCGGCGACCAGCAGCGCCGCGGCGAGCGCGAGGAGCGCGAGGCGTCGCACTACGGGCCAGCTACTGGATCACCACCAGGGAGTTCACGCCCGCGCCCGAGAACGAGATGCCCATGTTGGTGGCCGGATCCATGAACGTGCCGAAGATCGTGCCGTGGCCGGTGGTCTTGTCGATCATGACGACGCGGCCGCTGCCGTCGTGGGTGAAGCCGAAGATCACGTTGTCCTGCGCGGCGGTGCCGAACAGCTTGGGGTAGCCCGACGAGCCGATCTGGGTGACCGCGCCGGTCGCGACGTCGACGGTGACGAGCAGGTTGTTCGCCTGCGTGCCGCTGTTGGCCGAATCGGACAGCTTGTACGCGGTGCCGAACACGGTGCCGTTGCCGGTGCCGACCATGTCGCCCGACAGCGCGAGGCCGCCCTGCATCATCACCGGCGCCTTGACCACCGGCGAGGCGCCCGAGATGTCGATCTCGCAGATCGCGCCCATGAAGTCGCCCATCCACAGCCGGCCGTCGGACGTCGTCGTCAGCGCGACCGCGCGCTGGCCGCACGTCGACAGCGAGCCGACCTTGGTGACGTGACCGTCGGTCGCGCTCGCGGTGTAGAGCGCGGTCTCGGAGATCACGTAGATCGTGCCGTTCGGCGCGACCGCGAGATCGGTGATCGGATCGGGCTTGGTCGTCGAGCCGATCGTGATGTTCGGCGCGTTGAAGCCGCCGACCTTGACCAGCGTCTTGCCGACGAGATCGATCGTGTAGAGCACGGTGTCGCTGTGCGCGTAGACCAGGTAGCTCGACGGCCCGGTCGAGCCCGTGTCGGTCGTCACCGGCGCATCGACGTTGCCTCCCCCACCCCCACCACCGCCGTTGCGGCCAGCAGGTCCGCATGCCGCCATCCCGGCGGCGATCAGCGCGAGTCCCCGGATCGTCATGGCCGCGCACGTTACGTCAGCGGCCCGGCAAGATCGAGCGAGAACGGGCGCGGCGGCGGGATCTCACCCAAGCCCGCGTGTATGCTGGGGCTCATGGCGGAAACGTCCACGCCCACACCCCGGCCCGAGCGGCTGCTCGCGATCATCGAGCTCCAGAACGCGATCGCGGCGGCGGGGATGAACGCGGACGACGTCATGCGGATCGTCGCCGACCGGGCGCCGGCGCTCGCCGGCGGGACCGGCGCGGTCGTCGAGCTGATCGAGGGCGACGACGTCGTGTGCCGCGCCGCCGGCGGCGCGACCAAGCAGCAGCTCGGCCTCCGCCTGTCGCAATCGAGCGCGGCCGGGCGGTGTGTCGCGGACCGCAAGCCGCTGCGCGACGCCGCGGGCGGCGCGATCTACGTGCCGCTGTTCCACGGCGAGTACGCGGTCGGCGCGCTCGGCGTGTCGGCGGCCCCGGGCGCCGAGTTTGCCGACGAGGACATCAAGACGCTCGAGATCCTCGCGCAGATCATCGCGATCGCGCTCCACCGCACGCGCGCGTTCCCGCGCGCCCGCCCCGACAACCTCCACGACACGCTGACCGGGCTGCTCAACCGCCGCGCGTTCCAGGAGCGCGTCACCGTCGAGCTCGCGCGCCGCAAGCGCTACGACCAGTCGTTCTCGATCGCGATGCTCGATCTCGACGGCTTCAACACCGCGAACGATCGCTTCGGCGAGGCCGCCGGCGACGAGCTGCTGCGCGCGATCGCGACGATCCTCAACACCCACACGCGCGTGATGGACGCGTGCTTCCGGCTCGGCGGCGACGAGTTCGCGATCGTGATGCCGGGCACGGCGCTCGACGGCGCGCGCATCCTCGCCGAGCGTTGCCGCAGCTACATCGCCGAGGCCGGGCTGTGCGAGGGCACGGTCACCGCGTCGATCGGCGTCGTCGAGGCCGGCGACGAGACGATCGACGCGCTCGTCGAGCGCGGCAACGCCGAGCTCAAGATCGACAAGAAGCGCAAGTCGGGCTAGGGCGCAATGCCGGTCACTTGGCGGCGCGTCCGTTGGTCGTGCTCGTACTCGGCTGTTCGAGGAGCGATTCGGAGGCAAACCCGCGATGCCTGGGTGATCGCCGC
>JBLMXA010000888.1:0-5189 GCA_050257515.1 Acidobacteriota bacterium
CACGCCGGACGCCGACGCGATCCCCGAGCCGTACAGCAACGTCGAGACCTCCGGCCCGCGGCGCATGCTCACCGCGCGCGAGCGGCTCGGCCGCAGGTCGCCGGTCGTCGAGATCCTCGACGACGAGCACCCGATCGGCGCGCTGCGGCGGTTCCTCGACAGCGTCCGGGGCGAGGCGACCGAGCAGCAGGCGCAGATCGCGCTCGGTGCGGCGCAGCTGATGCTGCTGCCGATCGCGCGCGAGCATCGCGGCGGCGGCGAGGTCAAGGAGCTGGTGGATCTCCTGCTCGACAGATGGGACGACTTCGGCCCGCGGCGCGCCGGCTATCACGCGCAGGAGTTCCTGCGCAACGCGTTCGCCGCGATCGGCGTCGATCGCGAGCGGATCGCGAGGCTCGAGGCGCTCGTGCCGCCGCACGCCGGACCCGAGCTGCGCTTCAACGTCGCGTGCGCGCACGCGGTCGCGCGCGACAAGGTCGCGATGCTGCGCGCGATCGAGGAGGCGGTCGAGCACGGCGCGAGCGCGACGAAGTTCCGCACCGATCCCGACTTCGCACCGTACGTCGCCGATCCCGACTTCGTCGCGACACTCGCGCGCGCCGAGGTGCCGCCGATCCCGGTCGACATCGCGCCGCACGTCGCACCGGTGCGCGACGCGCTCGACTCGCTCGTCGCGACGCTCCGCGAGCTCGGCATGCGCGTCGAGCTGCGCCCGCCGGTGCGCCTCGACGCGATCCTCGACGCCGAGCGCGCGCGCAAGATCTCGCTGCCGAACGACTACCGCGCGCTGCTCACGATCTCGAACGGCATGGACGTGTGGGAGCAGAAGTTCTTCGCCGCCGGCGATTTTCGCGAGCCGACGAAGCTTGCCGTGCGCGCGCAGCAGTTCCTGCAGAGCGCCGCCGAGTCCGAGCTGGGCGGGTGCATCCCGCTCGCGAGCTGGGGGGCGCCGAACGACTGGCTGCTCTACGATCCGCGCGGGCGCGCACGCCGTGGTGAGCCAGGCTACGTGCTCGTCGCCGGTTCCGACGAGGTCCCGCTGCCCGGGCTCGTCGCCGCGCTGGCGCGCATCGAGCACACGGCGCGCGACGTGCTCGGTACGAACTAATCGCAGGGACAGCCGCGACCGGGTCAGGTACGGCGGTTGCTCCAGTACAGCCACATGGCGTCCGATCTGATGCCGGTCATGGAGCTGCCGATCGTCCCGCTTCGCACGATGGTGCTGTTCCCGCACGCCGCGCTACCGATGACGCTGAACCGCCCCGCCGCGAGCCTCGCGGTCGAGGCCGCCGGCGAGGACGGCCTCGTCGCGGTGGTGACGCAGGCGCACCCCGAGGCCGAGATGCCGTCGCCGAGCGATCTCTACGCGATCGGCACCGCTGCGGTCGTTCGCCAGCTGACGCAGCCCGGCACGGACACCGTGATGGTGATCCTCGAGGGCCTCGAGCGGATCGCGCTCGTCGACATCTCCCAGCGCCAGCCCTACGTGCGCGCGCGCGTGCGCCGGCTCGCGAGCGAGCGGCCGCGCGTCGACACGATGTATGCGGCGATGCGCTCGAACCTGCTCGACGCGTTCCACGACATGGTCCAGCTGTCGCCGTTGCTGCCCGACGAGCTCGGCATCGTCGCGCGCTCGATCGCCGATGACTCCGCGCTCACCGACATGATCGGCTCGGCGCTCGTCGAGACCGCCGCCGCGGTGCGGCAGGATCTGCTCGCGACGCTCGACGTGCGGCGCCGCCTCGACAAGCTGATCGAGGTGATCGCGCGCGAGCTCGAGAGCCTGCGCATCCGCGAGCGGCTGCGCAGCGAGGTCCACGACAAGATCGCGGGCAGCCAGCGCGAGCTGGTGCTGCGCGAGCAGCTGAAGGCGATCCGCAAGGAGCTCGGCGACGAGAAGGGCGAGGAGCAGCAGATCGCCGAGCTGCGCGACAAGCTCGATCACGCCGGGCTGCCGCCCGAGGCGCACGCCGAGGCGCTGCGCGAGGCCGATCGGCTGCACGACATGCCGCCGGGCTCGCCCGAGCACGCGATGGTGCGCACGTACCTCGAGTGGCTCGCCGCGCTGCCGTGGAGCTACCAGACCGCGACGCCGATCGACCTGACGCGCGCGAGGGAGATCCTCGACGAGGATCACTTCGACCTCGAGAAGGTCAAGGAGCGCATCCTCGAGTTCCTCGCGGTGCAGCGGCTGCGCCGCGATCCGCGCGGCCCCCTGCTCTGCCTCGTCGGCCCGCCCGGCGTCGGCAAGACCAGCGTCGGCAAGTCGATCGCCCGCGCGACCGGCCGCGCGTTCGTCAGGATCTCGCTCGGCGGCACGAACGACGAGGCCGAGATCCGCGGTCACCGCCGCACGTACATCGGCTCGCTCCCCGGCCAGATCATCCGCGGGCTGCGCCGCGCCGGCAGCTGCGATCCGGTGTTCATGCTCGACGAGGTCGACAAGCTCGGGCGCGACTTCCGCGGCGATCCGTCGGCGGCGCTGCTCGAGGTGCTCGATCCCGAGCAGAACAACGCGTTCCGCGACCACTATCTCGACGTGCCGTTCGATCTGTCCAAGGTGATGTTCATCGCCACCGCGAACGTGCTCGACACGATCCCCGATCCGCTGCGCGATCGCCTCGAGGTGATCGAGCTGCCCGGCTACATCGACGAGGACAAGCTCGTGATCGCGAGGCGCTACCTCGTGCCGAAGCAGGTCGAGCAGAACGGGCTCGTGCTCGCCGCCGACATCCAGTTCACCGAGCCCGCGATCATGTCGCTGATCCGCGGCTACACGCACGAGGCCGGCGTGCGCAAGCTCGAGCAGCTGATCGCGTCGCTGTGCCGCAAGCGCGCGCGCCAGCTCGGCGAGCACGCGACCGGCACGCTGACCGTCAACCCGACGATGGTGGCCGGTCTGCTCGGGCCACCGACGTTCCACACCCAGTCGCAGCTCGCCGAGCGCACCGCGCGGGCCGGCGTGGCGATCGCGGTCGCGTGGACGCAGGCCGGCGGCGAGGTGCTGTTCGTCGAGTCGAGCGAGCTGCCGGCCGGCAAGGGCGACGTCACGCTGACCGGCCACCTCGGCGACGTCATGCAGGAGTCGGCGCGCACCGCGGTCAGCTGGGTCCGCGCGAACGGCGCGCGCTACGGCATCGCGCCGGACACGCTGCGCACGCACGACCTCCACATCCACGTCCCGTCGGGCGCGGTGCCCAAGGACGGGCCGTCGGCGGGCATCGTGATGGTGACGTCGCTCGTGTCGCTGCTGACGCACCGCCCGGTGCGGCCGAACCTCGCGCTGACCGGCGAGATCACGCTGTCGGGCGTGCTGCTGCCGGTCGGCGGGATCAAGGAGAAGGTGCTCGCGGCGCGCCGCACCGGCGTCAAGGAGCTCGTGATGCCGGTCGAGAACGAGCCGCACGTGTCCGACGAGGTCCCCGAGCACCTGCGCGGAGACATTCGCATCAGCTTCGTGCGCACCGTCGAGGAAGCGGTCGATCTTGCATTGGCTCCGCTAGGAGGAAAAGCCATGGCCGCTCACCAGAAGATCCAGGACGTCATGACCAAGCAGGTCCATTGCGTGAACCGCAAGTCGACCGTACGCGAGGTCGCGCGCATCATGCGCGACCAGAAGATCGGCGACGTGCTCGTCACCGATGATCAGGGCAAGCTGTGCGGCATCGTCACCGATCGCGACCTCGTGATCCGCGCGGTCGCCGAGAACAAGGACCTCGACTCGATGACCGTCGGTGACATCCACACCGACAAGCTCGTCACGCTCGATCCGAGCTCCGAGGTCGACGAGGCGGTGAAGCTGATGCGCGACAAGGCGATCCGCCGCATCCCGGTCGTCCAGAACGACGTGCCGGTAGGCATCGTGTCGATCGGCGATCTCGCCCAGCAGCGCGATCCGAACTCGGCACTCGGCCAGATCAGCAAGGCGCAGCCGAACAACTGAGCGGATCGATCAACCGAGTGCGAGCGAAGCGAGCGCGAGGCTCCCTACGCGAAGGCGTGCCGCGAAGCGGCCAACTAGGAAAACTGGACGGATCGACGCGTGAACGATCCGCCGAACCAGAAGCCCGTGATCGGGAACGTCACCGCGGTCAGCCCCTCCGCCGCGCCGGCGGACACGATCACGGGTACGAAGTGCTCGTGTGTGGGCAGCGCGTCGCGCACGCCGGGGCCACGCGCGCGATAGTCGAGCAGCGCGCCGACATCGCGGCGCGCCAGCACGTCGGCGGTCCACGCGTCGAACTCGGTCGCCCACGCCGGCGTCGTGCGCAGCGGGAACGTACGCATGTTGTGGGTCAGAAATCCGCTGCCCATGATCAGCACACCCTCGGAGGCGAGCGGCGCGAGCGCGCGGCCGAGCTCGTAGAGCGGGCGCGGCTCCATCGTCGGCAGCGAGAGCTGGAGCACCGGCACGTCGGCGTCGGGGTACATGCAGATCAGCGGCACGTACGCGCCGTGATCGAGCCCGCGCGCCGGCTCGTCCGTCGTCGCGATCTTCGCGGCGGCGCACAGCTCGCGGACCCGCGCCGCCAGCTGGGGCGCGCCCGGGCTCGGGTACTGCAGCCGGTAGTACTTCTCGGGAAACCCGTAGAAATCGTAGATCAGCGGCACCGGACTCGTCGCGCCGAGCGCCGCGGGCTTCTGCTCCCAGTGCGCCGAGATCACGAGGATCGCGCGCGGACGCGGCAGCGCGCGCGCCCACGCGGCCAGCTCGGCGACCCAGCCGGCGTCGTCGAGCAGCATCGGCGCGCCGTGGGCGAGGAAGACGACCGGCATCATGACCGCTCCCTGCTCACGATCTCGCGGAGCACGCCGACGAGCGCCTGCGAGTCCTGGCCCTTGCGGAGCATCGGCCGGTCGGGCGCGTCCTGCTCGTTGCCCTCGGCGAGGAACACGATGCGGGCGACGAGGTGCGGCTTGTGGTCGATCACCCAGTCGTACAGCTCGGCTCCGGTCGCGTCGTGCATGCGCCAGTCGAGCACGATCGCGTCGAAGTCGCGCGCCTCGAGCGCGTCCATCACCGCGAGCCCGCTGTCCGCCTGGAACACGGTGTATCCGGATTCGTGGAGCAGCCCGGCCATCACCTCGAGCAGCGCGGGGTCGTCGTCGGCGACGAGCAGGCTCGGCCGCTCGCTGAACACCGGCAGGCCGCGGGGCGGCGTGCGCACGCGGGTGACGACCGCGCGCGC
>JBLMXA010000889.1:0-3996 GCA_050257515.1 Acidobacteriota bacterium
CCGTTTTTGACGAAGGTCGTCGCCGCGCGCTACAGCCCCGAGCGGCTCGCTCGCGACGGCCTGCGCGCCGCGCGCGCGCTCGGCGATGCCGCGCTCGCGCTGCCCGGGCAGCTCACCGACATCCTCGAGGACGCGCGCTCGGGCCGGCTCGCGGTGTTCGCGCGCGATCCCGAGACCGCCGCGGCGACCGAGCGGCTCGGCCGGCGCGTGTTCTCGGCGGTGCTCGCGGGCGCGCTGCTCGCGTCGGCGACCGCGCTGGTCATCGCGGACCGCGCGCACGAGCTCGCGATCGCGCTGTACGTGCTCGCCGCCGCGATCGTCGCGATCCATCTCTGGCGCGATCGGCCGTAGCGGCGCGCGGCAACAGGCCGAAGCCGAGCACGTTCGTCACCGCGATCGCGAGCTCGGTCGCGCGCGCGTCGTCGATGTCGCCGAGGCGGCCCTCGACGATCGCGTGCGCGAGCCCCGCCATCGACACGTGCGCGGCGAGGATCAGCGCGTCGAGCGAATGGCTCGCGAGCTCGCCGCGCGCCTGCGCGCCCGCGAGCATCGCGCGCTGGCGCGCGAGGAACGCGTCCTGGCCGGCGCGCAGCGGCTCGGGCAGCGCGGCGAGCACGCCCGGCGTGGACATCACGCGAAAGTGCTCGGGATGCGCGACCGCGAACCGCACGAGCGCGACGCCGGTCGCGCGGAACTGCTCGAGCGGCGCGGGCGGTGCGGCGGCGACCGCCGCGTTCATCGCCGACGCGAGCCGCTCCGCGCACTGCGACGCGACCGCCGCGAGCAGCGCGTCCTTGTCGGCGAAGTGACGGTAGACCGCGGGCGCCGAGACTCCCGCGCGGCGGGCGACCGCGCGCAGCGAGCACGCCTCGAGCCCCTCGGCCGCGATCTGGCGAAGCGCCGCGGTGACGAGTGCCGGCTTGAGATTTCCGTGGTGGTACGCGGTCTTGGTCGCCAATGTTTACATTGTTCACTTTTTGACTGGAGCGTCAAGCCGCGCCATGTTTACACTGTTCACATGGTCGCCGCGAACAAGCCCTCCCCGATCGCCGACAACACCATCGCCAGCCTGCTGTGGACCGCGGACCTGAAGCGCGAGCACGGCTTCGAGCCGCTGCGCGTCGAGGGCAAGCTGCCGGCCGAGCTGCGCGGCACGCTCTATCGCAACGGGCCCGGCCAGTTCGGCCAGTTCGGCAAGCGCTACACGCACCCGTTCGAGGCCGACGGCGCGACGACCGCGATCCGGATCGCCGACGGCAAGGCGGCCGGCGCGTCGCGCATCCATGCGACCGCCGGGCTCGTCGCCGAGCGCGCGGCCGGCAAGCAGCTCTACGGGCTCGCGGTGGCGTGGCCGCGCCGGTTCGCGAACGGGCTGCGCCGGCGGTTCAAGAACACCGCGAACACGAACATCATCGCGTGGCAGGGCCGGCTGTTCGCGCTGATGGAGGCCGCGCGGCCGACCGAGCTCGATCCGCGCGACCTGTCGGTGATCGGCGAGACCGATCTCGGCGTCGTCGTCGCCGCGTTCAGCGCGCACCCGCACCGCGTCGCCGCGCGGCGCGCGACGTACAACTTCGGCCTCGAGTACGGCCGCGTCACGAAGCTGCACACGTACGAGCTGCCCGACGCCGGGCCCGCGCGCCACCTCGGCGTGCTCGCGCTGCCGGGCGCGCCGATGCTGCACGACTTCATCGCGACCGAGTCGCACCTCGTGTTCTTCGTGTCGCCGGTGCGCGTCGACGTCCCGCGCATGCTGTTGCAGCTCGGCTCGTTCGAGCAGCTGTTCCGCTGGAAGCCCGAGCACGGCACCGAGGTGATCGCGGTGCCGATCGATCGCCCGCACGAGCCGGTGCGGTTCACGACCGACGCGTTCTACCAGTGGCACTTCGCGAACGCGTTCTCGCGCGGGCACGAGCTCGTCATCGACTACGTGCGCTACCCGAACTTCGACTCGTTCCGCGAGATCGGCGCGGTCGGCGCCGGCGCGCAGCGCGACGTGCTCGCGACCGGCCGCTATCACCGCGCGACGCTCGATCTCGGCGCGAGGACGCTGCGCTCCACGCAGCTCGCCGATCGCGCGTGCGAGTTCCCGACGGTCACCCCCGGCGAGGAGGGCCGCGAGCACCGCGTCGCGTACGCGGCGTTCGACGAGCTGACCGCGATCGGCTCGGTCGACGCGCACGGGCAGATCCGCGCGCACGAGCTGCCCGCGGGCGAGCGCGCGAGCGAGCCGCTGCGCGTCGGCGACCACGTGCTCGTGCTCTGCCACGTGCGCGACGCCGCGTACGTCGCGGTGTACGACGCCGGGCGCATCCCCGACGGTCCGATCGCGAAGATCTGGATCGATCACCACGTGCCGATCACGTTCCACGGCACGTTCTCGCGATCACACGTGTAGCGTTTCGAGTTACGGCCAACGTGTTGGCCGGCAAGCTCTTCGAGTAGCCATGGGGCCGCCGCGGTTTTCCGGCGCTTGGGCGTGGCATGTCCGCTGCAAAACGGCGGCGCAACGTTCAATCCAACTTCGGAGACTGACCATGCGTACGATCCTGTTTGCGTCCCTCCTCGCGATCGCGGCCTGCGCCACCAGCGGCGGCGAGCAGCCCGACACCAGCGCCGGCGGCAAGGCCGACGGCACGAGCAAGCCCTCGGGCATCTACACGAATCCGGCGCCGCACGCCGGCGAGCTCGCGAGCCTGAACCTGATGGCGGACGGCCGCTTCGAGCGCACGACGACCGTCGAGTGCCAGCTGCCGACGTGCGAGCCGCTCGCCTCGTCGGGCACCTACGCGCTCACGCGCGGCGATAGCGACCACTACATCCACTTCTACGGCGATGACGGCCGTTCGCTCGACCGCTACCAGTGGGATCTCGCGGACGGCAACCTCGAGCTCGCGCGCGACGGCTCGTCCGACTGGTTCGAGATGGACGCGGCGGCGGCGAAGATGTGCGGCGGCTTCCTCGGCGCGCTGTGCGACGACGGCTACTTCTGCGACTACGGCGCGGGCAGCTGCGGCGCCGACGACCGCTCGGGCGTGTGCAAGCCGATCCCGGCGGTGTGCGAGCAGTCGGTGATGCCGGTGTGCGGCTGCGACGGCCAGACCTACACGAACGCGTGCGAGGCGAACATGGCCGGGTACAGCACGCTCCACGACGGCGCCTGCACCGGTAACTAGCCGGTGTAGGATGGTAGTCGCTGGCATGGCCTCGGAAACGGTCTCGATCGCGAGCGATGCCGGGACGCACGCGATCGCGCAGTTCCGGCTCCGCGTCGTCGCCGGCAGCGGCGCCGGCACCACGTTCGAATCGCGCGGCGAACGCACGGTCATCGGCTCGCACGAGTCCGCCGATCTGGTGCTCGCGGATCCGACGGTATCTCGCTTCCACTGCGAGCTGATCGTCCACGCCGGCGGCGTCGACGTGAACGATCTCGGCAGCCGCAACGGCACGCTCGTCAACGGCGTGTCCGTCGTCGCCGCGCACCTCGCCCCCGGCGCGGTGCTGACGCTCGGCCACACGCAGGTGCGGTTCGAGACCAGCGACAGCGTCGTCCGCCTGCCGGTGTCGGCGCGCGACCGGTTCGGGCTGCTGGTCGGGCGCTCGCGCGCGATGGCGACCCTGTTCGCGTCGCTCGAGCGCGCGGCCGGCTGCGACTTCACGGTCCTGTTGCAGGGCGAGACCGGCACCGGCAAGGACGCCGCCGCGGAGTCGATCCACCAGGAGGGCGCGCGCCGCGACCGCCCGTTCGTCGTCGTCGACTGCGGCTCGATCCCGCCGAACCTGATCGAGAGCGAGCTGTTCGGCCACGAGCGCGGCGCGTTCACCGGCGCCGATGCGACGCGGCCGGGCGCGATCGAGGCCGCCGACACCGGCACGCTGTTCCTCGACGAGATCGGCGAGCTGCCGCTCGACATGCAGCCGAAGCTGCTGCGCGTGCTCGAGAACCGCGAGATCCGCCGCGTGGGCGGCCAGAAGACGCTGCCTGTCGAGGTGCGG
>JBLMXA010000890.1:0-6914 GCA_050257515.1 Acidobacteriota bacterium
GTCGACAAGTTCGAGTACAAGCGCGGCTACAAGTTCTCGACGTACGCGACGTGGTGGATCCGCCAGGCGATCACCCGCGCGATCACCGACCAGGCGCGCACGATCCGCATCCCCGTGCACATGATCGAGACGATCAACAAGCTCGTGCGCACGACGCGCTACCTCGTCCAGGAGCTCGGCCGCGAGCCGACGCCCGAGGAGATCGCCGAGCGCATGGAGCTGCCGCTCGACAAGGTCCGCAAGGTCCTGAAGATCGCGAAGGAGCCGATCTCGCTCGAGACGCCGATCGGCGAAGAGGAAGACTCGCACCTGGGCGACTTCATCGAGGACAAGTCGATCATCTCGCCGAGCGAGAGCGTGATCTCGGTGAACCTCGCCGACCAGACCCGCAAGGTGCTGGCGACGTTGACGCCGCGCGAGGAGAAGGTCCTGCGCATGCGCTTCGGCATCGGCGAGAAGAGCGACCACACGCTCGAGGAAGTCGGCCAGGACTTCGAGGTCACCCGCGAGCGCATCCGCCAGATCGAGGCGAAGGCGCTGCGCAAGCTGCGCCATCCGTCGCGGTCGAAGCGCCTCAAGGCGTTCGTCGAGAACTAGTCGGCCCAGAACTTCAACGCGTCGCCGCCCGCGCCGGCCGGGCGCGGCACCGGCTCGATCGAATCGACGAGCGCGGCGGCCGCGTCGCGCGCGCGATCGCCGCGCACGCTGTACAGGAAGTCGGCGTCGGCGAGGAAGTAGAGGTCGGTGTCGGCGAGCTGGTAGTGCTCGCCCTCGAGGCCGGACCGGGTGACGATGCGCGACGGCGCGACCGCGCCCGCAGCGAGCTTGTCGACGATCTGCGCGACGAGCCCGGGCGTGCGCGGCAGCGCCGGGTTGACGAGGATGCGCGCCGAGCCGTCGGGCGGCGCCCACCGCGCCTCGAACGCGTCGCCCTCGACGGTCCAGCCCGGCGGCGCCGCGTACATGAACTTGCGGCGGCGCACGCGGCCGAGCAGGTGGACGTCGCCGACGACGAGCTGCTCGACCGTCGCGACGAGCTCGGGCGGCACGACGCCCTCGAGCGCCGCGTAGTGATCGTCGAGGAACACGTAGCCGTACGCGAGCACCGCCGGCGCGCCGGCGTGCGTGCCTTCGATCGTGACGAGCGCGGCATGCTCGCCCTCGATCGTGACGAGTCGCTTCGGCGCGGTCGTCTGCGTCGCGACGAAGTCGGCGGGCCGCGGCGCGGCCGCGACGAGCTCGAGCGCGGGCCGCACCGGGCGCAGCCGCTCGCGGTAGCGCAGGATCGCGCGCTCGCCCTGCCCCGGCGGCGCGATCAGGAGGCCGTCGCGCGTGCGCTCGATCGTCCAGCCCGGCGGAGGCGTGATCACTTGTGGTCGTTGTCGAGGAACAGCGAGTGACCGAACGCGCGGAACGGCGCGTCGACGAGGCCCATCAGCGGGCCGGTGAGCCCGACGTTCGTCACCGCGGTCAGCCCGTTCAGGAAGTCGTTGTGGATGTGGCGCGAGTCGTGGGTGACCGACAGCGCCTCCCAGTAGTCGCCGAGGTACGGCGTGTCGCGCATCGCGGTCGACACCGGGCCGCCCTCGTGGATCGGCCCCGGCACCCTCGTGCCGATGTGGTTGACCGACAGCGGCCGGCCGTCGCCCGCCTGCGGGCCGGGACCGCCCATCAGGTGGTTCCACAGCGGGTTGAGGCGCGGGCCGCGGTCGTTCGCGCCGAGCCCGTTCGCCGCGGTCTGCGCGGTGCCTTGCGTGGTCGGCGCGGGCGCGACCGGGTGCGGCGCCGCGGCCGCGTGATCGTCGGCGTGGCTCGCCGAGCTGCCACCGACGTGGAGCAGGTTCTCGACGGGCTTGAGCAGGCTGCCGAACCCCACGGCTCCAGTCTGACTCGGGTTCGCGGCCGCGTTCAAGCGCCGAAACGAACGCGAGGCAACTCGAGTTGCCATCGGTGATTGCGCCATCTGAATGGCAGATCGCGCCAGCTCAAGGCTTGTTCGTTGACTCGTGGCGTCGAACGGCTTACGAGGCCCGCCAACATGATGAAGACCTACCTTGCCGCCGCGCTGTGCCTCCTCGCAGCGTCGTCTCGTGTTCATGCCGACGACACCGAGGTGGACGTTCGCTCGTTCGAGTACGTCGACGTCGTCGAGACCACCGACGGGAGCGTCTGGAAGGGCATCGTCGTCGAGCAGACGCCGAACGTGTCCTACAAGATCGCGACCGCCGACGGCAGCGTCCACGTGATCAAGGCTGCCGACGTCGTGAAGATGACGAAGCAGAAGAACAAGGACTACCGCGCGCCGGTCGCGGCGGCGACGCCGGTGACGAGCTCGTCGGTCACGCCGGCGCCGGGCAATGGTGTGGCGGGCGCGTTCCAGCCCAGCGGCCCGGGGCTGCCGCCGCCGGTCGCGACCAGCGGCATGCGCCTCGACCCCTCGCTCGCCATCATCTTCCCCGCCGGCGACATCAAGGGCACCGAGACGTCGTTCGCGCCCGACGTCCGCATCGGCTACGAAGCGCTGTTCGGCAACTTCGGCCTCGGCGGTGGCGGGCTCGCGCGGTTCAGCTACTGGCGCCTGCCGATGGGCTCCGATCCGAACGACGCGGACTGGACGCTCGAGACCCACGCGTACGGCCGCGCCGCGCTCCACATCTCGCGCGCCGCGCTGTTCGGCGGCGTGTCGCTCGGCGTCGACACCAACTACGTCCACAGCGGCGCGCTCAACATGACGAAGACCGCGGTCGGCTTCGGCATGAACCTGCAGACCGGCGTCGAGATCGCCGCGCTGCCGTCGCTCGGCTTCAAGCTCGGCTTCGACTACCACCCGGGCACCGACACGATCGTGGACGGCGCGCCGCAGAGCATCTCGTTCTACTCGCTGATCGCCGGCGCCTCGCTGCGGCTGTAGCCCGCTGTCAGCAGCTGTCATCCAAACGCTCCGACTATCCGCGCGTCGCGCGCGTTGAGAGCCCACGAGCCGTGCGGCCGTCCCGCAGCTCGAGGGGTTCTCACGAAGATGATCAGCAAGACTCACCTGTTCGCGGCGCTGTGCCTGGCCGCATCCGCTTCTCGCGTGCTCGCCGACGACGGCGAGGTCGACGTGCGCTCGTTCGAGTATCTCGATGTCGTCGAGACCACCGACGGCAGCGTGTGGAAGGGCGTGCTCGTCGAGCAGACGCCGAACGTGTCCTACAAGATCGCGACCGAGGACGGTTCGCTGCACGTGATCAAGGCGGCCGACGTCGCGAAGCTGACGAAGCAGAAGAACAAGGACTATCGCGTCGCCGCCGCGACGGGCGTGCAGACGAGCACGAGCACGAGCACGAGCACGACCGGCAACGGCGTGAGCGGGCGGTACGAGGGCGGCGGTGCCGGCTTGCCCGCGCCGTACGCGCAGAGCGGGCTGCGCGTCGACGCGAGCTTCGTGACGGTGATCCCGGCCGGCGACATCGCGCACACCGACACGTCGTTCGCGCCGAATTTTCGCGTCGGCTACGAGGCGCTGTTCGGCAACTTCGGGCTCGGCGGCGGCGGCATGACGCGGTTCACGTACTGGCGGCTGCCGATGGGCGAGGATCCGAACGACGCGGCGTGGACGCTCGAGACGCACGCCTACGCGCGTGCGGCGCTCCACGTCTCGCGCGTCGCCGTGTTCGGCGGCGTGTCGCTCGGCGCCGACACGAACATGATGCACGTCGGCGCGCTGAACATGAGCAAGACCGCGGTCGGGTTCGGCATGAACCTCGAAGGTGGTGCCGAGATCGCCGCGGCCGACAACATCGCGGTGACGGTCGGCTTCGATTACCACCCGGGGACCGACACGATCATCGACGGCGCTCCGCAGAGCATCTCGTATTACGGTCTGCTCGCGGGAGCCTCGTTGCGGTTGTGAACCTGGTCGGACCCAAGTGCGTAGCGGGCTATGCACCCAAGCACTCTGTTACACATGCGAAGCGGTCCGGGAGGATTCTTCACTGCGCGGTGCCGCTCGTGATTTCACGGAGTTGTCCGGTCTTGCCAGGTGGCACGCGGCGTGCTGAAAAGCACGGCGCTGCCATGACCGATCGCGAAGCCAAGTCCCGTGCGGTGAAGATCCTCGCGAAGTCGATCTACCGCGACCTGGAGGCGCAGGGCTTCGACGAGAAGCAGATCGTCGCGCTCGCGACCGAGCTGATCAGCGAGGTCACCACGCGGATCTCGCGCGAGAACGTCAAGCAGTCCGTGGCGTAGCTCCCGCGGCCTGGCGATTCTTCCGGGCTACTGGCGGATCGACGCGCGCTGATCTAGGGTGCGCGGCATGGCAAAGGTCCGCATCGGCATCAATGGCTTTGGCCGCATCGGTCGCGGCTTCGTGCGCTGCCTCGCTGAGGCGAAGGGCAGCCCGCTCGAGCTCGTGCTCGTCAACGATCTGACGAACGTCGACACGCTCGCGCACCTGCTCAAGCACGACTCCGTGCACGGTAGGTTCCCGGGCACGGTCGCGGCCGAGGGCGGCGCGATCGTCGTCAACGGCGGCAAGGTCACGATCAGCGCCGAGAAGGACCCGGCCGCGATCAAGTGGAAGGATGCCGGCGTCGACCTCGTGATCGAGTCGACCGGCAAGTTCGTCGACAAGGAAGGCGCGAGCAAGCACGTCGATCCTTCGCGCGGCGCGAAGAAGGTGATCATTTCTGCGCCGGCGAAGAACCCCGATGTGACCCTGTGCTGCGGCATCAACCTCGACACCTACAAGCCGGCCGAGCACCGTATCATCAGCAACGCGTCGTGCACGACGAACTGCCTCGCGCCGGTCGCGAAGGTGCTGCACGAGTCGTTCGGGATCGTGTCGGGCATCATGACGACGATCCACTCGTACACGAACGACCAGAACATCCTCGACCTGCCGCACAAGGACCTGCGCCGCGCGCGCGCCGCTGCGCTGTCGATGATCCCGACGACGACCGGCGCCGCCAAGGCGCTCAAGGAAGTGCTCCCTGCGCTCGCCGGCAAGCTCGACGGCCAGGCGATCCGCGTGCCGACGCCGAACGTGTCGCTCGTCGATCTGACCGCGCGCCTCGAGAAGAAGGCGACCGCGCAGGAAGTCAACGACGCGTTCCGCAAGGCCGCCTCGGGCCCGCTCGCGGGCATCCTGCAGGTCGTCGACGAGCCGCTCGTGTCGTGCGACTACAACGGCGATCGCCACAGCTCGTCGGTCGATGCGCCGCTGACCTCGGTGATCGGGGACATGGTCAAGGTGATGAGCTGGTACGACAACGAGATGGGCTACTCGCAGCGGCTCTACGACCTCGCGAAGTTCGTCGCGGAGAAGCTGTAGCCATGGCGCTCCCCGACGGGATCAAGAGCGTCGAGCAGCTCGCGGTCGAGGGCAAGCGCGTGTTCGTGCGCGTCGACTTCAACGTGCCGCTCGACAAGGCCACGAAGCGCGTCACCGACGACGCGCGCATCCGCGCGACGCTGCCGACCATCAAGCATCTCGTCGATCGCGGCGCGCGCATCGTCCTCGGCTCGCACCTCGGCCGCCCCGACGGCCAGGTCAAGCCGGAGTACTCGCTCGAGCCCGTCGCGGCCAAGCTCGCCGAGCTGCTCGGCATGGACGTCGCGCTCGCCGACGAGCCGGTCGGCGACGGCGCGCGCAAGGTCGTCAGCGACCTGCGCGATGGCCAGATCGCGATGCTCGAGAACCTGCGCTTCCATCCCGGCGAGGAGGCGAACGAGGAGGGCTTCGCGCGGCAGCTCGCGTCGTACTGCGACGTCTACGTCAACGACGCGTTCGGCACCGCGCACCGCGCGCACGCCTCGACGGCCGGCATGGTGAAGTTCGTCGCCGAGAAGGGCGCGGGCTTCGTGATGGCGAAGGAGATCGACTTCCTGTCGCGCCTGCTCGGCAAGGTCGATCGACCGTACGTCGCGGTGCTCGGCGGCGCGAAGGTGTCCGACAAGATCGAGGTGCTCGACGCGCTGCTCGAGCGCGTCAACTCGATCGTGATCGGCGGCGCGATGGCGAACACGTTCCTCGACGCGCAGGGCAAGCACGTCGGCAAGAGCAAGGTCGAGAAGGACAAGCTCCCGGTCGCGCGTAACTTCCTGCGCAAGGCGAGCGAGAAGAAGATCGCCGTGCACCTGCCGAGCGACGTGCTGACCGGCTCGGGCCTCGACGACACCGAGCCGAAGGTCGCGCGCGTCGACGGCGGGCCGACAGGGATCGGCGAGAACGCGATGGCGCTCGACATCGGTCCGGCGACGATCGAGAGCTACCGCAAGATCCTCGGCGAGGCGCGCACGGTGTTCTGGAACGGCCCGATGGGCGTGTTCGAGAAGCCGCAGTGGGCCAAGGGCACGGTCGAGGTCGCGAAGGCGCTCGCGGCGAACAAGCTCGCGCTCACCGTCGTCGGCGGCGGCGACTCCGCCGCGGCGATCGCGCAGGCCGGCCTCGCCGACAAGGTCTCGCACGTGTCGACCGGCGGCGGCGCGTCGCTGGAGTTCGTCCAGGGCGTCGACCTGCCCGGCATCGCGGCGCTGCGCCCGTAGCGGGTCACGGACACGCGAGCTGCGCCCGCACGGGCGAAGGCGCGGTGACCATCGTGCGGCCATCCGCGAGCTCGCCGTGCGTGCCGTCGCCCCAGCACCACACCTGGTTCGAGGTATCGAGCGCGCACGTCGTGTAGGCCGCGACGCCGATCTGGACGACGGGCGGAAGCCCGGTCACGCGCGTCGCCCACGGCTGGCCCGCACCGATCGTGCCGTCGCCGAGCTGGCCGAGCGTGTTCTCGCCCCAGCACCACACGTCGGTGCCGAGCCTCGCGCAGCCGAAGTCGATGCCCTGCCCGACCTCGTCGGCGCCGGTGAGCTGAGCCGATCCGGTCGGTCCGACGAGCACGGCCGTGGGCACGAGCAGGTTACCGCCGGTCGCG
>JBLMXA010000891.1:0-6973 GCA_050257515.1 Acidobacteriota bacterium
GTCGTGTACTGGCTCGCGCGGCCACGCTCGCCGGCGCGCGACGCCGGGCTCGCGCGCATCGTCGCGGTGCTCGAGGACACGCGCGAGGGCGCGACCTGGCGGACGCCGCCCGAGCTGCTCGCGCCCGAGCAGCGCGAGCGTCACCCCGGCGGCGTGCTCGACTGCGGGCTCGCGCACGGCGCGCCCGGTCCGATCGCGATGCTCGCGCGGATCGACGAGCGCGTCGTCGATCCGCCGCTCGCCGCGCGCGCACGCGAGCTCGCGGCCGAGGCGACACGCTGGCTGCTCGCCCAGCGGCTGGCGACGGAGGGCGCGAGCGCGTTTCCCGCGATCAGCGGCGGCGGCCCGGCACGCACCGCGTGGTGCTACGGCGATCCCGGCGCCGCCATGGCACTCGCGTGGACCGCGCGGGGCGAGGCCGAGGCGATCGCGCGCGACGCCGCGTACCGCGATCCCGAGGACCGCGGCGTCACCGACGCAGCGTTCTGCCACGGGGCGCTCGGCCTCGCGCACCTGTGGAACCGCTGGTTCCAGGCCACCGGTGCGGAGCCGTTTCGCGGCGCGCTGCGCGACTGGATCGTACGTGGGCTCGTGATGCCGCGGCCGTCGGCGCCCGGCCTGCTCGAGGGCGCGGCCGGGATCGGGCTCGTGCTGCTCGCCGCGATCGGGAGCGACGAGCCGGCCTGGGACCGCATGCTCGCGTGCGATATTCCTGCTCGATGAGCAGGAGCGCGTATCGGCCGACCGACAGGTTCGTGCTGCGCACGCCGCTGTTGCCGTGGGATCACGGCAGGCCGCTCGTCGAGCTCGCCGGCGACCCGGCGGTGCGCGAGGCGCTCGCGCTCGCGTCGCCCGAGCTCGAGGCGGATCTCGACGCGTGGCTCGCCGCGCCGGAGTCGCCGCATGGCACGCGCGTCGCGCGCGCGTTCGCGCGCTACGCGGCACGCATGGCGGGCCGCGCGACACCGTTCGGTCTCACCGCGGGCGTGTCGCTCGGCACGCTCGGGCCGGAGACCCGGCTCGAGCTGGCGCCGCGCGCGCAGTACCGGCGCGCGGTGCGGCTCGATCACGATTACCTCGGCCGCGTGTGCGACGCGCTCGCCCGCGAGCTGCGCGCGCACCTGACGCACGTGCCGAGCTCGAGCCTGTACGCGCTCGGCGACCGGCTGCGCTACGTCGAGGTGCGGCGCCCCGGCGGCGAGACGACGCATCACCTCGTCGAGCTCGAGCGCTCGGCCGAGCTCGACGTGCTGCTCGCACGCGCGCGGACCGGTGCGACGCCGGCGCAGCTGGTCGACGCGCTGTGCGCCGATCCCGAGGTCGAGCGCGAGCAGGCCGAAGCCTTCGTCGACGAGCTGATCGACACCCAGGTGCTCGTGCCCGAGCTCGCCGTGCCGGTCACCGGCGACGACGCCGTCGCCGCGATCGCCGCGCAGCTCGATCGCGCCGGTGCCGCGGGGGCGGCCGGCAAGCTGGTCACCGCGGAGCGCACGCTCGCCGCGATGAACGGCGGGCCGCGCCACGCGTACGAGACGATCACGGGCGCGCTCCCCGAGGGCTCGCTGCGCGCGCTGCGCGCCGATCTCTACAAACCCGCGCGCGCGACGCTCGGCCCGCATGTCGTCCACGAGCTGCACCGCGCGCTCGACCTGCTCGCGGTGGTCGGCGCGCCACACCGGCACGACCCGTGGCCCGAGTTCCGCGCCGCGTTCGAGGCGCGCTACGGCACGCGCGAGGTGCCGCTCGTCGAGGCGCTCGACGAGGAGACCGGCATCGGCTTCGGCGAGCACGCGAGCGACACCGCGCCGCTGGTCGCCGAGGTCGGCATCGCGGCCGAGCCCGCGCCGCCGCCGACGACGACGTGGGGCGCGCGCGAGGCGCGGCTCGTCGAGCTCGCGACACGCGGCACGCACGAGGTCGAGCTGACCGACGACGACCTCGCGCAGCTCGCACGGCCCGCCGGCTCGCGGCCGCCGGCGACCGTGCTCGTCGGCGCGGTGCTCGGCGCCGCCTCGCCGCAGGCGGTCGACGCCGGCGAGTTCACGCTGCGCATGATCGGCGTCGGCGGCCCCGGGCCGCGGCCGCTCGCGCGGATGTGCGGCGAGTCGGACGAGCTCGCCTCGCTCGTCCGCGAGCTGATCGTCGCGGAGGACGCGCTCGTCCCCGACGCGGTGTTCGCGGAGATCGTGCACGTGCCCGAGGGCCGCGCCGGCAACGTCGTGTGGCGGCCCGTGCTGCGCGGCCACGAGCTCGTCTACCTCGGCGCGAGCGGTGCGCCCCGCGAGCGCCAGCTGCCGGTCACCGATCTCGTCGTCGCGCTCGCCGGCAACCGCGTCGTGCTGCGCTCGCAGGCGCTCGGCCGCGAGGTGATCCCGCGGCTGACGAGCGCGCACGACTTCACGCGCCACAGCCTCGCGATCTATCGGTTCCTGTCGGCGCACGCGTGGCAGGACGGCCAGCCCGCGCGCTGGAGCTGGGGCGTGCTCGAGGACGCGGCGTTCCTGCCGCGCGTCCGCCACGGCCGCCTCGTGCTCGCCCGCGCGCGCTGGGTGCTGTCGCGCGACGAGCTCGCCGGCGGGCTGCCCGAGCTGCGCGCGCGGCGCGGGTTGCCGCGCCACCTCGTGCTCGCCGACGACGATCGCGAGCTGCCGGTCGATCTCGACGATGCCGGCAGCGCCGACATGTTCGCCGATCGCGTGAAGCGGCGGCCACGCGCGATCGTCCACGAGATGTTCCCGGCGCCGGACGCGCTCGTCGCGCACGGCCCGGAGGGCCGCTACGTCCACGAGCTGGTCGTGCCGTTCGTGCGCAGCGCACCCGTCGAGCGCCACCGCGTGCCCGCGCCCGTGGCGGTCGAGCGGCGGTTCCCGCCGGGGTCGCGCTGGCTGTACGCGAAGCTCTACGGCGGCGTTGCCGGCGCCGATCGCGTGCTGCGCGACGTGATCGCGCCGATGGTCCGCGGCGGCGAGGCGTGGTTCTTCGTGCGCTACCGCGATCCGGATCCGCACCTGCGCGTGCGCTGGTGCGATCGCGAGGCCGGCGAGCTGATCGACGAGCTGCGCTCGCGGCTCGCGGATGCCGGCGAGCCGTGCTGGCGCGTGGTGCTCGACACCTACGAGCGCGAGGTCGAGCGCTACGGCGGGCCGCGCGGGATCGAGCTCGCCGAGCAGGTGTTCGCCGCCGACAGCGAGGCGGTGCTGTCGCTGCTCGCCGAGGACCTCGACGACGACCGCCGCACGCTGCTCGCGCTGCGCGGCATCGACGCGCTGCTCGACGACCTCGGCCTGTCGCTCGCCGACAAGCTCGCGCTCGTCACGGCCGCGCGCGATGCCTACGGCGAGGAGCTCGGCGTCGCGACGTGGCACCACAAGCGGCTCGGCGAGCTGTACCGCGCGCGCAAGCCGGCGCTCGAGGAGGTGCTCGCCGCCGACGTGCCGGCGTTCACCGAGCGCTCGAGCTACGTGCGCCCGCTCGTGTCCGAGCTGCGCGCGTGCGACCGGCCGATCGACGACCTCGCACGCTCGTTCGTGCACATGCACGCCAACCGCATGCTGGCGTCGGCGCAGCGCGCCCAGGAGCTCGTGCTGTGCGACCTGCTGCGCCGCCACTACGCGGCGGTCGCGGCGCGCGCTAGCTCTTGAGCGACTTCGCGACCTCGACCACCGCGGGCGTGTTCTGCAGGTGCGCGAGGTGCGACAGCATGTAGTCGCGGACCGACTGCTCGAGCTGGCCGAGCTCCTTGCCGTCGACCTCACACGCCTTCGCGAACTCGCCGATCGTCTTCTGCTCCGGCGCCGTGTAGTTGCCGTCGACGTACGCGAGCAGGATCGCGGTCTTGAGGAACAGCCGGCGGAGATCGTTCGTGCCGAGGATCGCCGCGAGGTTCGCGGGCGTGATCTGCGGCGTGCGCTCGAGCGAGGCGAGGTGCGACGGATGATCGGTGGTCGTGTTGAAGAACTCGCTGATCATCGCCGCCTCGCGCTCGTGGACCTTGCCGTCGGCGCGCGCGACGACGTAGAGGCCGCGCGCGATGGCCTCGGCCTGGTCGTCGCGGATGTCGATCTCGGGGAAGAAGTCTTCGCTCATGTCTATCTCCTGTGGCCGCAGCGGAGCTTGAGCTCCGCGAGTCGTTTCTGCAGCTCGTCCAACGACAGCCGCGCGTACTTGTCCGGAAGCATCCGCCGGTTGCTCGCCTCGAACACCGCGAGCAGCTCCATGTACTCGAGCATCTCGAGGTCGCGCGAGGGCAGGTAGTCGCCGATCGCGTGCTTGAAGTCATCGAGGCTGATCGGCGAGTCACCCGCGTAGTCGTTCGCGAGCAGGCAGATCGCCTCGAAGTCGGCGTTCGAGTAGCCGACGATCTTCTCCGCGATCGAGGCGCGCTCCTTGGGGATGTCGACCGCGAGCTGCAGCTTGTGCTTGCGCACCTGCGCCGCGAGGATCTCCTCGACCTCCGGCGCGGTCTGCGGGTACAGGAACGGGATCTTGCGGTCGAGGCGACCCGCGCGCTTGATGTCGACGTCGAGCTTGTCGGGACGGTTCGTCATCAGGATGAACAGCACGCGCCCGCGGTTCGCGGTGTCGCTCATGAACTCCTTGAGCCGCGCGATCACGCGCGAGCCCGTGCCGCCGTCGCCGCCGTCGTCATCTCCGCCGCCGGAGCCGAACGAGCGATCGGCCTCGTCGAGGATCACGATCACGTTGCCGATGCCATGGATGACGCCGAGGATGCGCTCGAGGTTCGACTCGGTCGAGCCGACCCACTTGCTGCGGAAGTTCTTGAGCTTGATGCCGGTGAGCCCGCTCTCCTTGACGAACGCCTCGGCGACGAACGTCTTGCCGGTGCCCATCGGCCCGGTGAACAGCAGGCCCATCGGCACGCGCGCCGTCTTGCCGTCGCGGATGTTCTTCGCGACGGCCTGCAGCTCCTTCTTGACCTCCTCGATGCCGCCGACGACCGAGAAGTCGTGCGCCGGCTCGACGAACTCGATGAGCCCGAGGCACTCGCGCTCGATCACCTCGCGCTTGCGCCGCGCGATCAGGCGCAGCACCTCCTCGTGCGGCTCCTCGGAGCTCTGCGCGGGCGCCTTCACGCCGACCAGCTGCGCGATCTCCTCGCGCGTCATGCCCTGCGTCACCGCGGCGAGCTTGCGCGCGCGCGCCTCGTCGGGCACGAGCGTCTTGATGAAGCGATAGCGCGCGTCGGGATCCTCGTCGCCGGGCGCCTGGGGCTGCAGGATCGACTTGATCTGCACCGCCTTGAGCCCGGCGGTGATGCCGCCGAGGCGCTCGACCCACGCGGCCTCGAGCTGCGGGTTGACCTTGCGGATGACCGCCTTGCGCTCGTCGGCGGTCGGCATCGGGATCTTGACGACGGCGACGCGCGGGTTCGCGATGATCTTCGGGTGGAGCTCGCTGCCGACCTCCGCCATCAGGATCACGATGTTGTCGCTCGCTTCGAGCTGCGGCGCGAGCGACCACCGCTGCAGCATGACGACGCTCAGCCGGTCGGCGTCCGACGAGAACGACGCGTCGCCGGCGGGCGCCATCATCTCGGCGTACTCGAGCACGAGGCCGACGTTGTTCTGCGCGAACAGCAGGCGCTCGAGCGCGGGCAGCACCTTGTCGGGCGTGCGCTCGAGCATCAGCGCCTCGACGCCGTCGATCTTGCCCGCCTTCTTCGTGAACCGGCAGCCGGTCGACACGTTGTAGCGGATGACGACGTCCTTCTTCTCGAACACCGTGCGCGCGACGAAATCGCCGATCGAGATCAGCTCGTCGCCGTCGAACACGACGTCGTGGACGTTGCCGTGCAGGACGAAGACGCTCGCCTCGCCGCGCAGGTATCGCTGCTTGAGCTCCTCGGCCCAGACCGGAAGCGTCGGCATCACATCGTCTTCTGGCCGGTCTTCGCCGCCGCCGCGTTACGCATCCGCTCCCACTCCGACTTCGACGTCACCTCGCCGGTCTGCGCGCGCAGCGCCTTGAGCCGGTTGTCGAGATCGCTCTCGCCGAGCTCCTTGCCGAGGTTCGCCTCGGCGATCGTGTTCTTGATGTGCTCGCGGACGTTCTCGAGCGCCTTGACCTCGTTGTCGACGGACAGGCCCTCGAGCTGGTTCTGGATGCGCAGCCGCGCCTCGGCCGACGCCATCTTCGCGAGCTGGGTGTCCTTCTCGGCCTTGAGCTGCTTGATCTCGCCCTGGACCTGGACGAGCGAGGCCTTCGCCGAGTCGGCATCGGCCTTCGCCTGGGTGAGGTCGGACTTGAGCCCGTCGACCTCGGTCGTCAGCGCGGTCTTCTTCTGGATCAGGACCATCCCCAGCTCCTGCTGGTTCGTCTCGACCGCGGTCTGCAGGTCGGCCTCGACCTGGGCGAGCTCGGCGGTCTTCGCCTTGAGCCGCTGATCGATGTCCTCGCGGCGACGGATGATCGCGGCGGTCGCGTGCTTGAGCTGGCTGTACTTCTCGATCATCGAGTTGATCGCGTTCTCGTACGCGATCTCGGGATGCTTCTTCTCGACGTCACTGATCCAGAGCGACACGAACCCGCGCCACAGGTTGGCAATACGACCGAAGAACCCGACTTTCGCCATGCCGCGCATCGTAGTAGAAAGAGGAGTGGCGTGGAACAAGATCAAGAGCCTGTTCGTCGTGTCGGAGAACGAGGGTAATCAGCCCGCCGCGCCGAGCGCGTCGGCCGATGACCACGCGGTGATCGAGGCCGAGCTGGCGAAGTTCCAGGTGCCGGCGAGCGAGCCGCCGGCGCAGCTGCCGCCGGATACGGATCCATCGAAGCTGTCGGGACAGATCGACTTCCAGGCGCTGTACGACACCGCCGGCGTGCCGAACACCGACGAGGTCGAGGCGCTCGAGAAGTTCTTGACCGAGCTCGAGGCTGACCTCCCGCAGGCGTCCAAGCTGGGCGCGGCCAAGGCGTTCCTCAAGGCGATCGGCAAGTCGTCGGTCGACGTGCT
>JBLMXA010000892.1:0-3246 GCA_050257515.1 Acidobacteriota bacterium
TCGCACGTGCTGGTCGACGAGTTCCAGGACACCAACCTCGTCCAGTACAACCTCGTACGCCTGCTGTCGGAGGCGACGCGCAACCTGACGGTCGTCGGCGACGACGACCAGTCGATCTACGCCTGGCGCGGCGCCGAGCCGCGCAACCTGCTCGATTTCGACCGCGACTTCCCCGACGCGTTGGTCGTCAAGCTCGAGCAGAACTACCGGTCGACGCAGATGATCCTCGACGCGGCCAACGGCGTGATCGCGAAGAACCGCGATCGCCACGTCAAGGCGCTGTGGACCGACCACGCCGGCGGCGATCCGATCGAGATCTACCAGGCGGGCGACGAGCGCGGCGAGGCGTACTTTGTCGCGCAATCGATCCGCAAGCTGCTCGACGAGGGCCCGGCCTCGCCGCACGAGATCGCGATCCTGTACCGCACGAACGCGCAGTCGCGCGTGCTCGAGGAGCACCTGCGCGCGGCGCGCGTGCCGGCGAAGGTCGTCGGCGCGGTGTCGTTCTTCGAGCGCAAGGAGGTCAAGGACGTCGTCGCCTACCTGCGCCTGATCTCGAACCCGATGGCGGACTCGGCGCTCGAGCGTGTCGTCAACGTGCCCGCGCGAGGGATCGGCGAGACGACCGTCGATCGGCTGCGCGCGGCGGCGCGCGCGTCGAGCACGGGGCTCTACGAGGCGGCCAAGCTCGGTGCGCGCGGCGACGTCGCGGGGCTCGGCGCGGCGGCGCGCAAGAAGCTGCAGTCGTTCGTCGAGCTGGTGAGCGGGCTGCACGACGTGATCGCGCAGGGCGCCTCGGTGGCCGAGACGATCATCCAGGTTGTCGATCGCAGCGGCATGCGCGCCAAGCTCGAGGCCGAGGACAGCTCCGAGTCGCGCGACCGGCTCGACAACCTCGCCGAGCTCGTCACGATCGCGAGCGATTTCGACGACGAGAGCGAGCAGCCGCAGTCGGTCGATGCGTTCCTCGAGCGGATCGCGCTGTCGGCGCCGGCCGACCAGTCGGCAGGCAACGACGCGGTCACGCTGATGACGATCCACATCGCGAAGGGCCTCGAGTGGCCGATCGTGTTCATCACCGGCCTGGAAGACGGCCTGTTCCCATCTCTCAGAGAGCGAGAGGGCCAGAGCGAGGACGCGCAGCTCGAGGAGGAGCGCCGGCTCGCATACGTCGCGATCACGCGGGCGCGGTTCAAGCTCGTGCTCACGCACGCGCGCACGCGCCGCGTGTGGGGAGAGATCCGGCTGCAGGGCCCGTCGCGGTTCCTCGACGACCTGCCGGCGAGCAGCCTCGCGCAGCCAGCGCGCCCGAAGCTGATCACGCCGCGCGCGCCCGCGATCGTCGACGGCACCTGGAGCGCGCGCCGGCGTGCGCCGCGCGGCAGCAGCGACGACTTCGACCAGCGCGTGCCAGACGACGAGCCGGTCTATCAGGTCGGCGAAGACGAGCCCGAGGTCATCGTGTTTCGCACCGGCGATCCGGTCAGCCACCAGCTCCACGGCGAGGGCCGCGTCGTCGCGGTGTCGGGCACCGGCCGCGACACCAAGGTGATCGTCGACTTCCCGCAGGCCGGGCGGAAGACGATCTTCGCCAAGTTCCTCAAGACGGCGGACGACGGCCTGAATTAAGCCGAGCGATGACAAAGGCTTACCCGATTCATTAAGGAATCGTGAACGCGAGTGGGCAGGCGAGCGTCCTGAAGAGATGTGACCTCGCCACGCCTGGTGTTCCTCGCGGTCGTCTGGCTCGGATTGGCCGGGTGCCGCGATCGCGAGTCGACCGCGGAGGCGGCGGAGAACCGGTCGTTCCCGGTCGCCACGCCGGTCATCAAGGACATCGTCGTCCGTCACGACTACGTCGCGCAGATCGAGGCGGTCCGGCATGCCGAGCTGCACACGCGCATCAAGGGCACGGTCGAGTCGGTCGACGTCGACGAGGGCGCGAAGGTCAAGAAGGGCCAGCTGCTGTTCTCGATCGACGCTCGCGTCCGCAAGCAGGACGTGGCGGTCGCACGAGCGGCAACGCAGGCCGAGGAGGCCGAGCTGCACGCGGCCGAGCTCGACGTCCAGAACACGCAACTGCTCGCCGACAAGAACATCGTCTCGGCCGCGGAGCTGCAGCGCGCACAGTCGCGGGCGCAGATGTTGCGAGCGAAGGTCCAGGAAGCCAAGGCGGTGGCGCAGCGCGCGTCGGTCGAGCTCGATCGCGCGGACATCCGCGCGCCCTTCGACGGCGTGATCGATCGCATCCCGAACAAGGCCGGCACCACCGTCGCCGAGGACACGCTGCTGACGACGATCAGCGACAGCAGCGAGGTGTTCGCGTACTTCTCGATCTCCGAGCGCGAGTACCTCATGCTCGTTCGCTCGGCGCCAGGTGCGCAGCCGCGGCAGGTCTCGCTCGTGCTCGCGGACGGCAGCCCTTTCGGTCACCAGGGCTACGTCGACGCGGTCGCCAGCGAGCTCGATCCCAAGACCGGCACGCTGGCGTATCGCGCGAGGTTTCCGAACCCGGAGCGCACACTCAAGCACGGCAGCAGCGGCAAGGTCGTGATCGAGACCGCGCTCGCCGCGGCGGTGCTCGTGCCGCAGAGCGCGACGTTCGAGGTGCAAGGCAACGTCTACGTCTACATCGTCGACGCCAGCAACGTCGTACACGTGCGCGAGGTCGAGGTGGCCGAACGGCTCGAGGATAGCTTCGCGATCCGCTCGGGGCTGACCGTGAAGGACCGGTTCGTCGTCGAGGGCCTGCAGCTCGTGAAGGACGGGATGACCATCGAACCGCGCACGCCGGATTCGCGGAGCTAGCATGCTGGTGTTCTTCGTACGCCGGCCGGTCCTGTCGGCGGTGCTCTCGATCGTCGTGACGCTGCTCGGCCTGCTCGCGCTCGCGCGCATGCCGATGTCGTTGCTTCCCGAGATCGCGCCGCCCGAGGTCAACGTCACGGTCGAGTACACGGGCGCGAACGCCGGTACCGTCGTGAAGGCAGCGCTCGTGCCGCTCGAGCGCGCGATCAACGGCGTGCCGCACATGAAGTACATGGCGGGCACCGCCGGCAACGACGGCGTCGGGGTCGTGCAGGTGCTGTTCGACACCGGCACCGATCCCGACGTCGCGTCGATCAACGTGCAGAACCGCGTCAACACCGTGCTCGACGAGCTCCCCGAAGAGGTGCGCCGCCACGGGGTCAGCATCGAGAAGGAAGAGCACGCGATGCTGATGTACGTCAGCCTGTACAGCACCAA
>JBLMXA010000893.1:0-3440 GCA_050257515.1 Acidobacteriota bacterium
ACCGCGCGCACGCACGCGAGCTCGACGTGCCGGCCGGCAGCTCGCCGGGC
This sequence comes from Acidobacteriota bacterium, assembly GCA_050257515.1. GTDB lineage: Bacteria > Myxococcota_A > Polyangia > Haliangiales > Haliangiaceae > JABFXX01. The sequence continues at coordinate 51 of JBLMXA010000893.1, forward strand.
GCGACGACCGTGCGCGACGTGCGGCTCGAGCTCGCGCGCGGCGCGCTCGTCGGTGGCACCGTGCGCGACGCGCGCGGCCAGCGGCTCGCCGGCGCCCACGTCACGGTGCGCCGCGCCGACGGCAGCGGCGATGCCGTCGAGGCCGACAGCGACGCGCAGGGCGAGTTTCGCCTGCGCGACTGCCCCGCCGGCGAGGTGGTCGTCACCGCGACCCACGGCGATCGCTCGGGCGCGATCCGCGCGACCGTGCGAGGCGGCGACGAGGTGCTCGGCCTCGCGCTCGAGCTGCGGTGACCTAGACGTCCCACAGCTCGGCGAGCGCGACCACCTCGTCGGTCCACACAGGGGCACCCGTGTAGAGCACGTCGGCGCACGCGCGAAGTCGCTCCAGCGAAGCGGCACCGACGACGGCGATCCCTGCGTGCTCCAGGAATGCAAAGAAGGCGTGCGCACGCCATGTTCCGGCTAGCCGACTCTCGACGATGCGCACCGGCCAGCCCGTCCGCGTCTGCGTCGATACATGCAGGGCAATCGCGAGGAGCTCGCCACGCTCGTCAAGAACACGACGCTTCCGGGGCGCAAGCTGCAGCTGTGGGGCGTCTATCACAAGGCGCACGTCGTCGCCGACGTCCAGCGCGACCATGCCGGCAGCGATCCGGAATCGCAGCGCATGCATGCGGCACGCGTGACGGCCGCGAGCGACACCCTCGGCGAGGTCGACGAGGAGATGGCGTTCATGTACCAGCGCGCCGGCATGACCGGGAAGCCGTTCACGGCCGCGGACGTCGACGCGCTGATCGAGCGCAAGGACGCCGAGCACGCGATGGAGATGAAGTACGGCATCAACTTCACGACCGACGGCGGCGCGCGCGCGAACGGCACGCACATGGACTGGAGCAAGGCGGAGCTCGACACGATCGACAAGACGCTGTCGCCGATGCCGGCCGATCATCGCAGCGCCGTCACCGAGTTCCATCGCCAGGAGCACGTCTACTGGGATGCGGCGAAGACGCAGGAGATCGGCGCGGAGGCCACCGGCACGAAGGTGCTGATGCCGGACCAGGCCACGAGCACCGGTCCGTGGGCGGGCGAGCACCGTCAGATGGCGGCGCCGGCGCTGGGCTCGAACATCTCGTGGATGGAATGGGTGACGACCCACGAGTTAGGGCACATCGTGAGCAACAAGTACGCCGCGCTGGAGCAGAAGTACGAGCAGATCAACGGCTGGCAGAGCTACGATCAGGGCACGCCCAACCTGACCGCGGCGGACAAGGCGACGCTCGACGCCAAGCGCAACAATCGCTTCGACAACCGCGCGACGGTCGACAAGGACGGCAAGACATACGAGATCGATCAGAGCGGGCCGGGTTACATCTCTCACACGCAAGGTTCACTGCCCGGCCCGGGCGAGGCCGTGCCGATGGACGACGGCACCGCCGATCCATGGTCCTATGCAGAGACGCGCGGCTACGAGCAGTTCGCCGAGCACTACGACCGAGCGATTCACGTGCCCGAGAAGGTCTACAAGGACATGGTCGAGAATCCACACCTCGCGACGCAGCGGGCGCAGCAAGCACTCGCCGCGGCGACGACCGATGCGGATCGCCAGAAGGCGCAACAGGCGCTCGATGCAGCGCTCCGGGTCGAGAACGTGCGCAAGCAGTCCTATGATCTCATGCGCAACGACGTGTTCGGGACCGACAAGGCACAAGCGGCTGCCGAGGCGCGCCTGGCAGCGCGCGGCGTAGATCCCGCCAAGATCGCCGTGTTCCGGGAGCGCGCGGCCGCGGCATCTACCCCCGAGCAGATCGACGTGCTCGAGAAGACGTTCTGACCATGTACAACCGACGACGGTTCGTGACCGGCCTCGGCCTCGCGACGATCGCCGCAGCCTGCAAGCGCGTTCCAGTCGCCACGAGGGACGACAAGCCCGGCGTAGCCCCTGCCCCTGCTCCTCCCGCGCCGGCGAGACAGACTCCCGAGCCCGTCGACACGGGGTTCGCTCGTGTCGATGGGCGGGCACATCTCGTGCTCGATCACGACGATGTCGTCGAGCTGCGTCGCGATACCCTGATCAGGCGGAACGGATCGCTCGCCGTCACCTCGCAGATCGCGATGGAGGATGCGAGGGACTTCGCCGTGCTCGCGGATCGTTCGGTCGTCTTGCTCGCCTGGGGCAAGAACCACGCGGTCCACCACATCGTGAACGGCAAGAGCGTTGGGAAGCAGCCGATCATGCCGGACGCGGTGCTGCCATCGGCATCGGTGTCGGCGTACTGGGCGGTCGGTCCTTGGATCGCGCGTGTCGACGTCGCTACCGGCAAGCAGGACAAGAGCGTCTGGTTGCCGGACAACACGTACGGGGTGACCGCCGTGACCGCGAGCGACGGCAGCGTGCTCGTCGCGAGCCTGCACGGGATCCTGCGAGTGGAGCGCGAGCTGACGACCTACCAGTGGGACGAGCCCGCGTCGCACCTCGGTCCGGGGCCCGCGGCCGACCTGGTCTGGGCGGCCCGAGAGCCGCGGCTCTCCCTGCTGAAGCTCGAAGGCGGCAAGGCGACGGAGACCGCGAAGCTCGCGCTTGCCCATGGCGAGAGCCTGCTCCACTTCACGGGCAAGGGCGACCATGCCGCGGCCACGATCGCGCACACGGTCGCGCCTCACCGCGCGGCGTGCGCGCTCGTCGTCTACGACACGCACGGCGAGAAGTGGCGCGCTTCGCTCGGCGAGTACCGGACCTGCGTCGCGGCGCTGTCGGCGACGAGGGTCGCGGTCGCGGCGGTGGGCGACACCGCGCGTCTGCTGCGCGTGTGGGATCTCGCGACCGGCAAGCAGCTCGCGAGCAGCGAGAGCTGACCCGGGTCAGCGGCGCTGCCGCTGCCGCATCCGGCCGATGTCGATGATCATCGTCGGCGCGGCGTGCAGATCCTCGTCGTAGATCGGGCGCACGCCGGACTTCTTCTTGCCCGCGGCGGGCGGCGGAGGCGGCGGCACGCTCGTCTTGCGCGGGCGCGCGGCGGCGGCCTTCTGCTGCGCCTCGCGCTGCGACGACCGGCGCACGCGGCGCTGGTCGAGGATCATCGTCGGCGCCGCGTGGATGTCGTCGGCCGGCGTCGGCGTGTCCGGCTGGCGATCGACCTTCGGCATCGTCGTGAAGTTCGAGTCGCTCGCGAAGTCGTTCGCGTGGTCCTCGGCCTGGCTGCCGGTGTGCGTGCCGCGATCGGCGAGCGCGGCGACCGACACCGACGTCGGCTTGGGCTGGAACGGCACCTCGGGCGGCTCGAAGCCGTCGTCGCGCACGATCAGGTTCTCGCCGACGTCATCCGACGGCTCGTCGGACATGACGTACTCCTCGAGCATCCGCAGCTCGCGCTCGATCTCCTGCGCGAA
>JBLMXA010000894.1:0-17266 GCA_050257515.1 Acidobacteriota bacterium
CGTTCGGGTTCCAGCTCGCGAGCGGCGGTGCCGTGATGTTCCCGACCAACCGCGCGCAGCGCGTGATCGAGGACGGTCGCGACGAGACGCTGTTCAAGCTGCTGATCGCGGCCGACGAGACCGTGCGCCACCCTGCCGACACCGCGACCGGCCGGCTGATGCCGAGCCTGCGTGCGCGCCGCGACGTCCAGCTCGACGAGGTGGTGTGGCGGCCGGTCGTCGCCGACCAGGCGCCGCTCGATCTGCCGATCGTCGTGTGCGGCATCGACGGCGAGAGCACGTTCGGGATGATCCGCCGCGAGGCGCTCGCGAAGCCGCCCGAGCTCGCGCTCGCCGAGGCGCTGCGCAACCTCGCGGACGAGCCGGTGCAGTGCGAGCAGCTCGAGGTCGGTGACCTGCCGGTGATCCTCGTGTCGGGCAGCTTCTACGCCGCCGAGAAGCTGCTCGATCGCGAGTTCATGTGCTCGCTGCACGACGCGCTCGACGCCGAGCTGCTCGTCGTCGCCACGCCGGCGCGCGGCGAGCTGCTCGCCTCGCCGGTCGGCGATCAGGCCGCGCTCGCACAGTTCTCGGCGCTCGCGCACCACCGCCATCACGAGGCCGGCGGCCGGGCGATCTCGGCGGCGATGTTGCTCGTCGGCGACGGACGCATCACCGGCTACGTGCGCGGCCCCGAGGATCGCGAGGAGCCGGCGCCGGTGAACGAGCTGCGCGCGGACACCGCGCCGGGGCTGCCCGGCAAGCGCGGGTTCTTGCGGCGATGGCTCGGCCGGAAATAACGTAGGCGTAAGCGTAAGCGCAAGCGAACACCGTGCATCGAGCCCAGACGCTTACGCTCACGCTCACGCTTGCGCTTACGGGGTGCAAGTCGAAGCACGCCGCCGACGATGCCCCACCGCCGCCGCCGCCGCGCGACGCCGCGCCGGTCGCCGACGCGGCCGACGCGTTCCCCGAGCTCGCGAGCATCCCGCACGTCGATCCGGTGCGCGTGATCGCGCTGCCGACGAAGATCCACACGCCCAGGCTCGACGTCGGCGGTCCCGCGATCGTCGGCGACCTCGCGGTGGTCGCGTCGAGCGACTTCGGCTTCCTCGGCGTCGACTACCACCGCGGCCAGATCGCGTGGACGAAGGCCGCCGGCATGCACGTCGCGCCGCCGCTCGTCGCGGGCGGCCACGTGCTCTTGATCGGCGACTGCACGCAGCCGCCCGACGTGCCGCCGAGCGATGCGCTGCTCGGCTGCCTGCGCGTCGTCAGCCCGACCGGCGCCGATCTCGCCTACGTCGCGATCCACGGCAAGACGAAGGACGTCGAGCCGTTCGGGCTCGAGCCGGGCACGCAGCGCGTGTGGTCGACCGGGCCGCGCACCGTCACGTGGAAGCGCGGCGAGCGCGCGGTGACCGTCGACACGCTGACCGGCGTCGCGACCGCGACGGCCCCGGCCGACCCGCCGGTCGTCGTCCACTACAAGACGCACACGTGGCAGATCACGCAGGCCGGCGACGGCACGATCGTCGCGCACGAAGCAGGCAAGCGGGCGTGGCGCACGAGCCGGCCGTACACGACGCTGCTCGGCGCGGTGTACCTGCCCGAGCAGGCGCCGATGGTGCGGCTGTCGCGCGCCGGCGCGTACGGCGGCCACCCCGAGCTGCTGCTGTTCGACATCGACGCGACCGGCTCGATGCACGGCCAGGTCGCGATGCCGGTGCCGGGCATCGCGCTGCTCGGCCACGCGATCGACGTCGTCGGCGACGTCGCGCTCGCGGTGCGCCTCGATCCGTCGCTCGAGCGCGACTTCATCGCCGGCTACGCCGCGAACGCGCTGCTCATGTGGGTGTACCCGCTACCCCGCGAGCAGCGCGTCGATCCGATCGGCCTGGCGCTCGCGCCCGATGCGGTCGTCGTGTTCCACCACGGCGACACGTTGACGATCCTGCCCGAGCTGTCGGCGCCTCCTACGGCGCCGGGAGCCACGCGGGTACCGTCGGAAAACTCCACACCGTAACTGCGCGAACATCCTCGGGTCGAGGTCGGCACGCGAGCTGCTCTAGGGGCCTTGCATGATGAACTCGATGAAGAGCCTGCTCCTCGCCACCTGCGCTGCCTCGCTCGTGACCGCCTGTGTCGCGAAGCAGGACGCGCCTCCCTCCGAGATCGCGAAGGCGATCCCGACGAACGATCAGGTCGCGATCAAGCTGCCGCAGAACGCGATGCGCGTCGACGGCGCGACGGTCGGCCAGCTCGCGACGTTCTACGTCGCGACGCGCGGCGTGACGCTGACGTTCAACGGTGGCAGCGCGTGGGTGCTCATCCTCGTCCACACGATCGTCCAGTACCCGGTGACGAGCGTGAACGGCAACGTGTACACGTGGGGCCCCTGGTCGGGCAACGCGCTCGATCCGTCGATCTACAAGCTCGACGTCACCGCGAACGCCGACGGCACCTACGACTACGTGCTGTCCGGCCACGCGAAGTCCGACACGACCGCGCACTTCATCGCGGTCATCGACGGCCACGCCGATCCGACGCCCGGCGAGGGCAAGGGCAACGGCACGTTCCTGCTCGACTTCGACGCCGCGCGCACGGTCGATCCGATCGACAACGCGAACCAGAAGGGCCAGGTCGACGTGAACTACGATCTCGCAGCGCGCCACCTCGACCTGACGATCATGTCGACCGATGCGAACGGCCAGGCGGTGTCGGCGGACTACGCGTACGACGAGGGCGCCGACGGCAGCGGCAACATGACGTTCGACGTGCTCGCGAACGTCGGCGGCACGGCGGCCGAGGAGGACCTGACCCTGCGCTCGCGCTGGCTCGCGACCGGCGCCGGCCGCGGCGACGCGCGCATCACCGGCGGCGACCTCGGCACCACCCAGGCGATCGCCTCGGAGTGCTGGAGCACGTCGTTCACCCGCCTGTTCTACACGGACAACGCGAACTTCAACCCGACCGAGGGCGACGCCTCGCTGTGCGCGTACTCCGATGTGAGCCTGCCTCCCGCCAAGTGACTTAGGTCCTGTCCCGATTGACCTCCGACGAGCGGTCGCGGTATGCCGCTCGTCGGAGGATTCGTTTTTATGGCCGGAATGCCGAAGGATGCGCAGGAGCTGTTCGACAACCTCGTCCCCGAGGGGCTGAAGCAGTTCCCCGACAAGGCTCGCGAGCTCAACGCGATCTACTGCTTCAAGATCACCGGTGACGGTGGTGGCGAGTGGACGGTCGACTGCACGGCGAACCCGCCGAGCTGCACGAAGGGCGACTCGGGCAAGGCCCAGTGCACGATCGACGTCGCCAACGACGACTTCAAGACGATGCTGTCGGATCCGAACGCGGGCATGCAGCTCTACTTCCAGGGCAAGCTCCGCGTGTCGGGCGATCCGATGCTCGCGATGAAGCTGCAGCAGCTGTTCGAGATCGCGCGCCCCAAGTGATCGAATCGGCATGACGCCCGGGCCGCTAGCAGACGCCCTGCGCGGGATCCGCGTGCTCGATCTGTCGCGGCTCCTGCCCGGGCCTTACCTGACGATGGTGCTCGCCGACATGGGTGCCGACGTCGTCAAGGTCGAGGACCCGCGGCTCGGCGATTACATGCGCGCGTTTCCGCCGCACGTCGGTGGGATGTCGGCGCGCTTCCACGCGGTCAACCGCGGCAAGCGCTCGCTCGCGCTCGATCTGAAGGTACCGTCCGGCCGCGACGCGTTCCTCAAGCTCGCCGCGAAGGCGGACGCCGTCGTCGAGAGCTTCCGGCCGGGCGTGATGGACAAGCTCGGCGTCGGCTACGCGCGGCTCGCCGAGGTCAACCCGAAGATCGTCGTGTGCTCGATCAGCGGCTACGGGCAGACCGGGCCGTACGTCGATCGCGCCGGCCACGATCTCGACTACATCGCGCTCGCCGGTGTGCTCGCGATGGCGGGCGAGCCCGGCGGCGCGCCCGCGATGCCGCCGGTGCAGATCGCCGACCTCGCAGGCGGTGCGCTGTGGGGTGCGACCGCGCTGCTCGGCGCCCTCGTCGGCCGCGACCGCACCGGCAAGGGTGCGCACCTCGACATCTCGATGACCGAGGGCGCGCTCGCGCTGCTCGCCGCCGAGCTCGCGAACCTCGAGCTCGGCGCGCACCCGTCGCGCGGCAAGGAGCTGCTCAACGGCGGCCTCCCGGGCTACAACGTCTACCGCGCCGCCGACGGTCGCTACCTCGCGGTCGGTGCGCTCGAGCCGAAGTTCTACCTCGCGCTCAACGCCGCGCTCGGCCGCGCCGGCAACATCGCCGAGATCGCGGGCGACGCCGAGCAGCACGCGAAGGTGCGCGCCGAGATCGCGGCGATCTTCGCGACGAAGTCGTCCGCGCAGTGGCTCGAGATCCTCGCGAAGCACGACTGTTGCGTCGAGCTCGTGGTCGAGCCCGACGAGCTGCCCGCGCACCCGCTGCACCGCGCGCGCGAGGTGTTCTTCCCGCTCGACGGCTCGGTCACGCAGGTTCGCACGCCGGTCGGCATGCCGCGCGACCCGCGGCGGCCGCCCAAGCTCGGCGAGCACACGCGCGAGGTGCTCGCGGAGTACGGCTTCGACGACGCGGCGATCGCGGCGCTGGCGACGAGCTAGGCCCAGCGCCAGCGGCCGTAGCGCAGCCGGCTCCACACGCGCGACCACCACGACCGCTGCACGATCATGGCGACCGTCGACGAGGCGTTGTGGTCGTACTCGTACTGCTCGTGCTCGTGCTCGTGCTCGTGCTCGAGCTTCGCCTCGCTGTCCTCGATCGCGCTCAGCATCTCCTCGGCATCGCCGAACCGCCGCGCCGGATCCTTGGCGAGCGCGCGGGTGACGACCTGCTCGAGCGCGGGCGACACGCCGGGGCGCAGCGCGCGCAGCGGGCGCGGCGGGCGTTGCAGCGCGAGCTGCATCGTCGCCTCGGGCGTCGCGCCGGCGAACGGCTTGGCGCCCGCGAGCATCTCGTACAGCATCACGCCGACCGCGTAGAGATCGGCGCGCGCGTCGTACGGCCGGCCGAGCAGCCGCTCGGGTGCGAGGTAGCTCGGCGTGCCGAAGCACGAGCCGACCGCGGTCGTGCTCGCCTCGTCGGCGAGGCACGCGAGCCCGAAGTCGATCAGCACGACGCGCGCGCCCGCGAGCATCACGTTCGCCGGCTTGACGTCGCGGTGGAGGACCCCCCGCGCGTGCGCGTGCGCGAGGCCGGAGAGCGCCGCGCGCGTGATGCGGCGCACGCGCGGCTCGTCGAGCGGACCGCCGGCGATCGCCTGCGCGAGCGTCGCGCCGGCGACCAGCTCCATCACGAGGAACCGCGGCCCGCAGTCGAGGATGCGCACGCAGCTCGCGTGATCGAGCCTCGCGATCGCCCGGCCCTCGCGGGCAAACCGTGTCGCGAGCTCGGCGCGCGCGTTGCCGTCGAGCACCTTGAGCGCGACCTCGCGGCCGAGCACGAGATCGCGAGCGCGGAACACGCGCGCCATCCCACCGCGTCCGAGCGGGGACACGATCTCGTAGCGGCCAGCGATGGCCATGCTCGCAGTATTCGCGACGATCGTCGGGCGCGCTCGTTAAGACGTGTTAACGCCTAGACGCGCGCTCCCGTGATCTGCCGGGCGCGTACCGCCGTACCGAACGCTCCCGCGAGCATGCCGAGCAGCGCGAACGCGAACACCGCCCGCGCGTGCGGGAACAGCGACAGCACGTTCGCGAGCGGCCGCGCCATCACGACCTGCGCGATCGGCTTACCCGCAAAGTCCGACAGCGGCCGCGCCTGGACCTGGTACGTATCGCCAAAGGCCGTAACGTCGCCCACGCTGCCGTCGGCAGGTGCTGCGCGCGCGATCTGGGGCGCGACGTCTCCGCTCGTCGCGCCGTCCGGCGCGACGAGCGCGAGCTGGGTGTCCTTGTCGACGCTGATGCCATCGAGCACGTTCGCACCGTCGATGAACTGCAGGAACACGCCGCCGAACTGGTCGGCGTGCTCGAACGTGCGCGCGGACATCAGCGCGAGCCCGCGCCGCGGCGGCACGCCGAACAGCTTCGCATTCGTGAATGCGGGGTCGTCGTAGCGCACGACCAGCATCTGCTCGCTGTTTCCCGGCTGCTGCGCGTGCTGGAACACCGGCATCGCGGCGAGCGAGCCGTTCCATTCGGCCGGCGCCGCACTCGTGTACAGCACGCGTCCCTTGTAGTCGACGATCGCGAGATCGTCCGCGCCGAGCTCGTGGAAGAGCCCCCAGCTCTGCGACACGAGCTTGTCGTGTAGGATCTGCAGCGCGTCGGCATCGTGCTCCGGCGAGCCGAGCCCGAAGTCGGCCTCGTCGTGGTGGCTCGACACGTCGAGCATGACCGGGAGCAGGCTGACGAGCGACGAGGCCGCACGAAACAACTTCGCCTGCCGCAGCCCGGAGCGCTCGGCCTGCATGCCGGTCGCGGCGAACGCCTGGCGGATCGACCGCTCGCCGCGCGACCGCACGACGTAGTCTGACGCGAGCCCGATCGCGAGCACGAGGCCGATCGACGCGAACGCGATCGTGCCGAGCCGCCACGGCCGCGCGCGGTCGCGGCCGAGCTCGGCGAGTAGGTGATCCATCGTCGGGAACCGATCGCCTGGCTTCACCGACATGCCGCGCAGCAGGATCGCGCGCAGCGCGCTCGAGATCTGCTTGCCCTCCGGTGCCGGCTTCACGCGGCCCTCGCACACGTTGTCGCCGAGCTCGGCGAACGTCTTGCCCTCGAACGGCCGCTCGCCGTAGAGCGCCTCGTACAGCGCGACGCAGAAGTTGAACTGATCGGTGCGCGTGTCGACGTTGCCGCCGGTGAACTGCTCGGGCGCCATGTACGCCGGCGTGCCGAGCACCGAGCCCGAGGTCGTCAGGTTGACGTCGCCGATCGCGTGGTGCGTGCCACTCTCGCCCGGCTTGACGGCGGCCAGCCCGAAGTCGGTGACGCGCACGCGCCCGTCGTCGCCGACGAGCACGTTGTCGGGCTTGAAGTCGCGGTGGACGAGACCGGCGGCGTGGGCGGCGGCGAGCCCGCGCCCGGCTGCGACGTACGCCTCGAGGAGCTGGGGCACGGTGTGCGACTTGCTCGTCTGCCACGCGCGCAGGCTCTGGCCCTGCACGAGCTCCATCGCGATGTACGTCGCGCCATCGTGGACGCCGACGTCGTAGACGGCGACGACGTTGGGATGGTTGACCTGCGCCATCGAGCGCGCCTCGCGCACGAGCCGGTCGGTGAGCGCCGCGTCGGGCCGCTTGAGCAGCTTGAGCGCGACCTTGCGGCCGAGCTCCGGATCGTCGGCGCGCCACACCACGCCCATCGCGCCGGCGCCGAGCCGCTCGAGCAGCTCGTAGCGGCCGAACGCGACGCCCTGTGCCGGGCGCGCGGTCACCGCACGGACCTCGCGCGCGTGCGCCTCGGGATCGCCGGGCGCGAGCGTCGCGGCGAGCGCGGTGTCCTCGGTCGCGCGGCTGCCGTCGCTCGCGACCGTCGCGGCGAGCGCCTCCTTGACCGAGTCGCGCGCCGTGACCACGAGCAGCTCGCGACAATCGGCGCACGTGTCGAGATGGCCGAGCACCGCCTGCCGCGCGCCCGAGTCGAGCGCCCCGGACATCAGGTCCTGCACGACGTTGGCGTCGAGGCACTCCACGCAACTCGTGTACCATGCCGGCGTGGCCGACGATCGCCTCGCGCAGCTGGCATGGCAGGGCATGCTCGACGCCGCGCACGCGCAGTGGCCCGGCGTGCAGTTCGACTCGGCCAAGCTCGCACCGATCGTCGCCGAGCGGCTGAGCGCCGACGAGCTCGCGCAGGCGCCCGCCGGCGACGTGCTGCTCGCGGCCGCGGCGATCGTCCAGGAGCCGACGGCGCTCGCCGCATTCGATCGCGTGCTGACCGAGGTCGATGCCGCGGGCGCTGCGGTCGGTGCGCCGAAGGATCTCGTCGACGAGGTCAAGCAGCTGCTGCGCGTCCAGCTGCTCGTGCCGAAGGAAGGCAAGCCGCCGGGGATCGCGGGGTATCGCGGCAAGGGCCCGTTGCGCGGCTGGGTGCGCATCACCGCGACGCGCGAGCTGATCCGGCACAAGAAGAAGCGCATGCGCGAGGCGCCGCTCGAGCAGAGCCTCGATCACGCGCTGACGCGCAGCCTCGATCCCGCGCTCGAGGCGCTCAAGGCCGAGTACCGCAGCGAGTTCGCGATCGCGCTGCGCGAGGCGATCGGCGACCTCGGCACCGAGGACCGCGCGCTGCTCGTGCAGCAGATCGTCCACGGCATGTCGATCGACGAGGTCGGCGCGGCGTTCGGCGTGCACCGCGCGACCGCGGCGCGCTGGCTCAACCGCGCGCGCGCCGCGCTGGTCGCCGCGACCCACAAGCGCCTCGCCGAGCGCCTGAAGCTTCCGGTCGAGCAGATCGACAGCGTGATCCGCCTCGTGTCGAGCCAGCTCGACGCGAGCGTGATCCGCTACCTGCGCGAGCGCGAGCGTCAGTGATACGTGCCGCCGGCGTCGTGATACTTCTCGCCGTACTTGTTCAGGTGCTCGGGCTCGGCGCCGCGGACGAGCGCGAGGTTCACCGTCGTGTCCTGGCCCTCGGTCACCGTGACCTTCGCGCTCGCCGGCTTCGACGCGCGCCGCGTGTACGCGAACACGGTCCACGTCCCGGGCCGCACGCCTTCGAGCGTGAAGCTGCCGTCGGGCGCCGCGCGCACGTGGCGGCGGTTCGGTAGCACGAGGATCGTCGCCGCCATCTCGGGGTGGATGTTGCAGTACACGTCGACGACGCCGGGGTTGGGGAACTCCTTGCTCTTCGTGTCGCCCCTGCGGAACGAGCCGAGATCGAACGGCCGCGCCGCCGACTGCGAGAACACGTTGTGCAAGAAGCCGTCGCGGTTCGGGAAGCTGACGCTCTCGCCGACGGTGATCGCGACGAGGTCGGGCTGGAAGCTGCGATCCTTCTGCGCGATCATGACCGGCGGCGCGTTCGGATCGCCAGGCTCGTCGTAGCCGGTGACGTACACGATCACGTCCGCCGACGACGCCGGCCTGCCATCGGCCTCCGTGACGGTGACCTTGCCGACGATGCGGCCGCCTCCCGCATGCGCAGCGCCGGCGAGCACCGCCAGCAGGATCAGAACGCGATACCCCACAGCACCCTCGGCGCGTCGCGCACGCCGTAGAAGCCGATGCCATACGCCGCGGTCACCCACGAGCGGCCGTGCGACCACGACACGTTCGGGCCGGCGACCGCCCAGCTCTGGCCGTCGTCGAGCGTGAGCTCGGCGTGGACCTCGGCGCCGACGCGCAGCTGCTCCACGACCTCGATGCTGACGCCGGCGCCGGGGTGGACCTCGAAGTGCTGGCGGCTGCCGCTGAGCTCGGCGTACGCGCCGAGATCGGCGAGCACCTGGACGATGCCCTCCTGGTACGACACGACGAGGTCCGCCTGCGGGATCGTGGTGTCGCGGTTGATCACCGAGCGCTCCACCGCGACGCGCACGAGCGGCACGAGCGGCGGCGCGTCGACCGGATCCTGCGTGACGAACCGGTAGCGCAGCTCGGCGCCGAACCGATCGAACGCGGTGTGGCCGTCCTGGTCGTCGGTCTTGCCCCACGCGACCTCGATCGGCAGCGCGAGCTCGAGCTGATCGGTGATGCCGATCAGCGGGCCGATCCACCACCGCGTCTCGGACGTGTATGGAAACCCGTCTCCCTGATGGTTCTGCTCGGAGACGAAGCTCATCAGCTCGGCGCCGCGCTCGGGCAGCACCTCGGTTCCCCACAGCCACCCGTAGAACGTGCGCCCCGCCGACGCGGACGCGGGAGCTACCAGCAACGCCGACACGAAGGCTAGTCCACGACGCACGTCGCGACCTTACTCGAACTGGTAATGTCCCGCCATGATCGATCACATCGGCATCGAGGTCGCCGATCTCGACAGGAGCATCGCGTTCTACACGAAGGCGCTGGCGCCGCTCGGCTACGCGCTCGTGATGAAGTGGGAGCAGTTCGCAGGGTTCGGCGTCGGCGGCAAGCCCGACTTCTGGATCGGCCTCGCCGTGCCGAAGGCCAAGGTCCACGTCGCGTTCCGCGCGAACGGCCGCGCGACCGTGCGGGCGTTTCACGAGGCCGCGCTCGCCGCGGGCGGCAAGGACAACGGCGCGCCCGGCGTGCGCCCGCACTATCACGAGCACTACTACGGCGCGTTCGTCCACGATCCCGACGGCCACAACATCGAGGCCGTCTGTCACGAGCCGTTCCTCGGCTGAGCTCAGCGCAGCGTCAGCTTCGGCGCGCCGCCGAGGAAGCCGATCTCGGCCGCCGGCAGGTGCGCGGCGCGCAGCTCGTTCACGCACGCCCCCGCGCGCTCGCGCGGCAGGCACAGCAGCAGGCCGCCGCTGGTCTGCGCGTCGCACGCGAGCGAGGCGAGCAGCTCGCGGTGGCCCTCGCCGGCCTCGGCCGTGAAGTCGCTGCCGTCGGCCCACACGGTGTCGGCCGCGACGTTCGCGCGGTTCGCCTTGCTGCCGCCGGGGCACAGGCTCGCGCGCATGTAGTCGACGGCGCCCGGCAACAGCGGCAGCGCCGCGAGCTCGATCGTCGCGCCGACGCCGGAGCCGCGCACGATGTTGCGCAGATGCCCGAGCAGGCCGAAGCCGGTGATGTCCGTCGCCGAGGTCGCACCGTGCGCGCGACCGATGCGCGCACCGTCCAGGTTGAGCGTCGTCATCGAGCGGATCGCGGTGGTCGCCGCCTCGACGCTCGCGACGCCCTTCTTGATCGCCTGGCCGACGACGCCGGTGCCGAGCGCCTTCGTCAGCACGAGCGCCTGCCCGGCCTGCGCGCCGCGGTTGGACCACGCCTTGCCGGCCTCGACCTCGCCGGTCACCGACAGCCCGTACTTGACCTCGGCGTCGCGGACCGAATGACCGCCGACGATCGCGACCCCTGCCTCGGCGCAGGTGCGTGCGCCGGCCGCGAGGATCTGGTCGAGCACCTCGAGCGGCAGCTGGTCGTCGGGGAAGAACACGAGGTTGAGCGCGAACCGCGGCTCGCCGCCCATCGCCCACACGTCCGACAGCGAGTTCGCGGCGGCGATCGCGCCGAACGCGTCCGCCTCGTCGACGAGCGGCGCGATCACGTCCGCGGTGAGCACGAGGTCACGTCCCGGCGCGACGCGCACGATCGCCGCGTCGTCGGAGTACGCGTGATCGACGACGACGTCGGGACGCACCTGTCCCGCCCTGCCGTGCGGCAGGTGGTCGAGGACATGTGCCAGCTCGCCGAGCCGGAGCTTGGCGGCTCAACCGCCGCCGCGCGCGTACTGCGTCAGCTTGATCGTCATCGCCGCACCTTACCTCAGCGCCACGGGTCGCGCTGGCCGCTCCCGCTCCACGGGTCCGCCTTCTTGTCGTGCACCCGTGGCGAGTCGTCGTGGCGCGGTTCGGGCTGGCTCGCCACCGGCTCGGACTCGCGGGTCAGGAAGTACGCGGCCGCCCCGCCGCCGCCGAGGACGACGAGCGCCACCGCGATCCACAGCGGCGCCTTCGACCTGCGCGCCGGCCCGCTCGTGCGCGCGAGCGTCGGCAGCTGCGACGGCGGGAACTGCGACTGCACGGGCACGGCGGCCACCGCCGGCGGTTGGCCGTACGACTGCGGTCCGGGTGGCGTCGGCGACGGCACGTAGGCCGAGTGCGCCGGCGGCGTGATCACCGGCTGTGCCGCCGACAGCGGCATGCTCGCCGAGCGGTTCGGATCCGGCGGTAGCTGCGCGAGCACCGCGGCGAGCTGCTCGCCGTAGGCCTCCATCGTCGGCGGCCGCGCCTGCGGCTGCTTCATCATCGCCGTGAGCACCAGGCGATCGAGCTCGGCCCCCAGCGGCAGGTCGGGGCGGCGCTGCGAGGGCGGCACGACGCCCTCCATCAGGTGCTTCGACAGCATCGCCATGATCGTCGCCGCCTCGAACGGCAGGCGCGCGGTCAGCATCTCGTAGAGCATGCAGCCGAGCGCGTAGACGTCGGTGCGGCCGTCGATCGCCTCACCCTTGATCTGCTCCGGGGCCATGTACTGCGGCGTGCCGAGCATGTCGCCGGCCTGCGTCATCGCCTGCTGCGTCGCGCGCGAGTCGTCGCGCAGCTTCGCGATGCCGAAGTCGAGCACGCGTACGATGTCGCGCTGGCGGCCGCGGTCCTGGAGCATCACGTTGTCGGGCTTGAGATCGCGGTGGACGATCGAGTGGGCGTGCGCGTCGGCGAGCGACGCCGCGACCTGGGCGGCGATGTGCAGCGCGCGCTGCGGCGGCATCGGCGCCTCGGAGTGGATCGCGCTGCGCAGCGAGCGGCCCTCGATGAACTCCATCGCGATGAACAGCGTGCCGTCGGTGTCCTGGCCGAAATCGTAGATGTCGACGGTGTTCGGATGCTTGAGCTTCGCGACCGCCTCGGCCTCGATCTTGAAGCGCGCGAGCAGCTGCGGGTTGGCCGACAGGTCGGGCTTGAGCAGCTTCACCGCGACCTGGCGCTTGAGCGAGATCTGCTCGCCCTTGAACACCGCGCCCATGCCGCCCTCGCCGAGCTTGGTGAGGATGCGGTAGCGGCCCGCGATCTCGCGGCCGACGAATTCCTGCGTCTTGCCGGGCGGCGGCGGCCCGAGCATCGACTCGGTCGACACCGTCTGCTTGCCGCACGCCGGGCAGAACCGGGCGTCGGGTCCGAGCGCCGCGTGGCAGTGCGGGCAGGTCACGGCGCGGCCTCGAGGCCCGGGATGAGTGAAAACCGCCCGAACAGCTCGTCGCAGCTGCTCGCCCCGCGCAGCACCCGGACCTCGACGCGCCGGCTCTCGTGGAGCGAGATCACCGCGAGCGCCTCGCCGCAGCCGTCCCCGGGATCGAAGTACGCGAGGTAGACGCGCAGCGGCGACCCGGCAAACGTCATCGTCGACAGCGCGTCCGACTCGATCCGCGTCGACATCCGCAGCGGCGCGGCGGCTGCCCCGGGCAGCGCGAGCGTGCCGCCGAGCTCGTAGGAATCGACGCGCTCGATCGTGAGCGTCGCGCTGTCCCCGGTCCAGGTGCCGCGAAAATCGCGCACGTCGGTGCATGCGGCGACCGCGAACGTCATCGCGAGCACTGTGGCACCCCGCACGCTCCAAACGTAGCAGAGGCCACGAGCGGTGCGCTACGTTCAGCGGGGATGCGAAAGCTGGCGCTCGTCACCGTGCTGCTCGCGGCAGCGACCGCGCGCGCCGACGAGCCCGCGCCGAGCCCCGCCGAGCCGGTCGGCAACGATGCTCAGCCGGTCGCCGAGGGCACGAAGTCCGAGCTGCACGAGGACGCCGAGATCGGCCCGGTGATCATGATCGAGGCGATCGAGATCTCGGGCAACACGGCGACGCAGACCGAGATCATCCGGCGCGCGCTGCCGATCGCGCCCGGCGACCTGCTCCACGCGAGCGATCCGCGCCTGCGCGACACGCGGTTCAAGGTGCTCGCGCTCGGCTTCTTCCGCGACGTCACCCTCGTGATGCGCAAGGGCAGCGCGCGCGGCCACGTCATCATCGAGATCCACGTCGTCGAGCGCGGCACGTTCGTGCTCAACCGGCTGTGGTTCGGCTCCAACCCGCTGTCGCCCTACTGGCTCGGCACCGACGTCGGCGAGCGCAACCTGCTCGGCCTCGGCATCGCGGTCGGCGGCGGCTTCATCTACGCGTCGCACGGCGATGTCGCCGGCGCGCGCGATCAGTGGGCCGGCGAGGTGCGGATCGCCGACGGCGCGCTGCGCGGCACCCGCTGGGGCGCGATGGCGTCGATGACGCTCGTCCACGGCAGCGAGGCGTACCGGATCGCCGGGGCCGACGACGACACGAGCAACGCGAACTTCCACGCGTTCCCGTACCGCCGCTTCGGCGGCCGGTTCGGCGCGACCTACGACATCAGCGCGCTCGCGCGGCTGTCGGCGACGCTGCGCGTCGAGCAGATCGACGCCGAGCTCCCGCTGTCGCCGACCCAGGTGCTGCCCGACGGCCGGACGACCGCGATCGACCTCCACCTGCTGCCCGGCGGCAGCCGCGTGATCTCGGCCGGTTTCGGTTTCGATCGCGACACGCGCCCCGATCCGGTGCTGCCGCACTCGGGCGGCCGCATCACCGCGAGCGCCGAGCTCAGCACGAGCGCGCTCGACTCGAGCTACGACTTCTCGACCGTGTTCGGCCGCTACGAGCACTGGTGGCCTACGAGCAAGGACGAGAAGACGACGATCGGCATCCGGCTCGCCGGCGGCCTCGTGATCGGCGATGCGCCGCGCTTCGATCGCATCCACATCTCCGACGTCGACCACCTGCTGACGCCGCGCGCGCTCGGGCTCGTGCTGTCGACGGCGACGCCGTTCGACATCCTCCACACGCGCGCCGGCAAGCCGAGCTACGGCGAGCTCGGCGGCACCGCGACGCTCGAGGTCGCACGCACGCTGTTCCGCGGCAACGGCAAGAACCGCATCTACGGCGGCGACCTGTTCGTCGGCGCCGGCCTGTGGGGGCTCGCCGAGACCGACGAGCTGCGCGTGCGCGACACCAGCCTGTGGAGCTCGCTACCGGTCGACATCTACGCCGACGCGGGCGTGCGGCTCGACACCGACGTCGGCATCTTCGAGCTGACGATCTCCAACGCGGTGGGGCGCCTGAGGTGAGACGCCTCGCGGTGCTCGCGCTCCTGCTCGTCGCGCTGCCGGCAGGGGCCGACGACGAGCCGGAGATCCAGCGCATGCGCTTCGTCGAGCGCGGCGACGATCTCACGGTGACGACCAGCATCACGAAGCTGTTCGACGCGAGCGCGTTCACCGCGCTCGGCTCGGGGTTCCTGACGACGGTCGAGATCCAGATGTGGGTCTATCCGAAAGAGTCGACCGAGCCGATCTCGTACTACCGGCTCGTGCGCTCCGCCGTCTACGACATGTGGGACGAGATCTACACGGTCAAGCAGTGCGACGCCTGCAAGCCGGTCAAGGTGCGCTCGCCGGCCGACGCGCTGCGGCTGCTGACTTCGCTCGACGACGTGCCGACGGGTGCCAAGCTGCTCGACATCCCGTACGAGGACATCTACTACCTGGCGATCCGCGCCGACCTCAACCCGGTGTCGAAGGAGACGCTCGCCGAGGTGCGGCGCTGGCTGTCACAATCGACCGGCGGCGGCCTCGATCGCGGCAGCGTGTTCTTCGGCAACTTCGTGTCGGTGTTCGTCAACCCGAAGATCGCCGAGGCCGATCGCGTGCTGCGCGTGCGGTCACAACCGTTCTACAGGCCAAGACCATGACGCGACGGATCGGACTGCAATGGAAGCTGACGGTCGCGCTCGTGCTGATCGTGACGACGCCGCTCGTCGCTTCGTACTTCATGATCGATCAGATCGCGACGCACGGCGCGAACGTGTATGCGGTCGAGGCCGCGGACAACGTGCGCGCGATGGAGCGCGCGCTCGATTCCTACCGCGAGCTGTTCGAGACGACGAAGCACCTGCACGCCGAGATCGCCGATCGCCTGAGCCGGCGGCCCGCGCTGATCGGGCTCGACGCTCACGTCGATCTCGGCCGCATCCTCGACGACGACGGCGCGCGCGAGGCGAACCTCCGCGCCATCACGCTGCTGCGCGCCGACGGCACGGTCGTCAGCGAGGCGACGCGCCCGCTCGCCGAGCACTACCGCGATCACGTCGTCGACCAGCCGGTCGGCACGAGCGGCGCGACGCTGCGGCTGACGTTCGCGGTGCCCGAAGGCCTGCAGACCGACTACCAGCACCTCAACGACGAGATCGCCGCGGCGCGCCGGATCGCCGAGATCCGCGCCGACGAGCTGCCGCACGGCTACCGCACCGTGTTCCTCGTCGTGATGACGCTCGCCGCGCTCGCCGCGGTCGCCCTCGGCATCGTGCTGTCGACGATCCTGACGCGCCGGATCGAAGCCCTGGTGACAACCGCGCGCCGGGTGTCCGACGGCCATCACGACGCGCGCGTCGAGCTGCGCGGCGCCGACGAGATGGCCGAGCTCGGCGACGCGTTCAACACGATGCTCGACGACCTCGCGCAGACCCGCTCGCAGGTCGAGTACCTCCAGCGCATCGGCATGTGGCAGGACGTCGCGCGCCGGCTCGCGCACGAGATCAAGAACCCGCTGACGCCGATCCAGCTCGCCGTGCAGCAGACGGTGTCCGCGTACAAGGGCGACGACGCGAAGTTCAAGCGCCTGCTCACGGACACGAAGGAGATCGTGGAAGAGGAGATCGAGGGCCTGCGCCGCCTCGTCGACACGTTCCGGACGCTCGGCCAGCTGCCGAAGGTCGAGAAGGCCCCGCTCGTGCTCGCCGAGGTGATCGAGGAGCTCAGGCTCGATCCGACGATGGCCGCGCAGCTCTTGCTCGAGCCGCCGAAGCTGCCGGTCACCGTGCGCGCCGACAAGCTGCTGCTCAAGCGCGTGCTGGCGAACCTCGTCGAGAACGGCATCCACGCCGGCACCGAGGCAGGCGGCTCGGCGAAGGTCGTCATCACGTGGCGCCCCGACGCCGACAGCGTGACGATCACCGTCGACGACTCCGGCAAGGGCGTACCCGAGGACGCGCGCGAGAAGATCTTCGAGCCCTATGTCACGACGAAGGCCACCGGCACCGGCCTCGGCCTCGCGATCGCGCGCAAGATCGCGATCGAGCACGGCGGCGAGCTCGCCCTCGCACCCCAGCGCGCTCCGACCGGCGGCGCCCGCTTCGTGATCACGCTGCCGCTGCGCGGCCCCGAGGCGTCGCTTGCGTAGCCTGCTCCTGGTCGCGCTCGCCGCCTGCCTCCCACCCGACACGCCCGCGAGGAAGCCGGCGAAGCCCGATCCCGAGCTCGCCGAGCTCGCCCACACCTGGACGGTCGAGAACCACGTGCTCGCCGGCAACGCGAGCATCACCGATGGCGATGCGCTCGCGAACCACGGACGCACCGTCGCGATCACGGCGAGCTCCTACGCGTCGATGTTCACCGGTAGCTGCGACGACGCCGCGCGCGCCCGTCGCGAGCGTGTGTTCGCCGACGTCGCGGTCGAGCTCGAGCTCGCGGGTGAGGCTCGCGACACCGCGATCCGCTTCGGGTTCGGCGACCCGATCGTCGAGTACCGGCTGACCTGCCCGGATCACCCGCGCACCGTGCCACTCGTGATCTTCATCAGCGGCAAGCGAGCGATGACGTGCTTCGGCGGGGCCTGCTACCTGCTCGCGTCCTAGACGCTTTCCCCTTTCTCCCCCATCCGTTCTCCAC